>NZ_JBEYVC010000008.1:0-126597 GCF_040643855.1 Streptomyces sp. NPDC047072
GTCGCCGCGGCCCGCCGCAACAGCCCCGGTGGCCAGGGCGGCGGTGCCCTCGGCGCCGGTGCTCCCGGCGGGGCCGGTGCGGGCGGCGGCGCCCTCGGTTCCGGTTCGCCCTCGGGCGGGCTGCTCGGTGCCGGTCAGGGTCCGCGGGCCGCGCTGCCCGGCAGTGGTGGTCAGGGTGGTCGTCCCGGTGCGCCGGGCGGACCGCGCGGGCCGCAGGGTCCGGGTATGCCGCCGCAGGGCCGGCCCGCTCCGGCGGGTGCCGGCGCCGGTTTCGGCGGTCAGGCCCCCGGTGCTCCGCAGGGCCTGCAGGCCGCGGGCACCGGTGGTCCGGGCCAGGACGCCTTCAGCAACCAGGACGCCTTCGGCAGCGGTCAGGACGCGTTCGGCGGCAGCCGGAACCCCGTGCCCCCGCAGTCGGCCCCGAACCAGGGCGGCGGTGAGCAGGGCCGGCGCCGTCGGCCGCTGCTGCCGGGCCGCGGTGGCCCCCGGGCCGAGCTGCCGGGCGGCGACCCGCAGCCGCGCACGCCGAGCTGGAGCGACGAGAACGCCCAGCCGCCGGTGCCGCGCGCCTCGCTGGACGCCCCGCGCGGCCACGACGAGCAGGACGTGGCGCAGACGTCCCGGATGCCGCGGATCGACGACCGCCAGAACCCGGCGACCACATCCGAGTTCCCGCGGCCGGACTTCGACGCCCCGCAGAACACCGGCTCCTACCCGCGCCCCCAGGACACGGGATCCTTCCCGCGCCCCGGCACCAGCAGCCCGCAGGACACCGGTTCGTTCCCCCGTCCCGGCACCAGCGGTCCGCAGGACACCGGCTCCTTCCCGCGGCCTCCGGCTCCGCAGAACCCGTCGGCCGGCAACGGGCAGTACGTCCGCTCCGACGTCTTCGGCACCCCTGGCGGGCAGCCGGGCGGGCAGCACAACACCGGTCATCAGACGGGCCAGTTCGCGAGCCCGCAGGCGTACGACAACAGCTCGACGGGTCAGTTCGCCGTGCCGGGCTACGACGGCAGCTCCACGGGTCAGCACTCCCTGCCGGGCCGTCAGAACCCCGGTTCCACCGGGCAGTTCGAGCGCCCGCAGGACTTCGGCGCCCCGCGGCCGCCCATGCCGCCGCGGCCGCAGCAGCGTCCGGCCCGTCCGGAGCCCGAGGCGCTGCCGCCGGCGTCGGGTCCCGGCGACGGCCGTACCCCGCTGTACGACACCCTGGAGACCAACTGGTTCCACGGCAGTCAGAACGGCGGCCAGAACGGCGTTCAGCAGGGTGCCCAGCCGACGAACGGCAACGGCGCCCCGGCCCCCCGGCAGCCCCAGCAGGCTCCCGCGGCGGCCGCCGCTCCCCAGCGTCCCACGGCCACCTCGTCGTGGCGCTCCTCCCCGAACGACGAACTCGTCCGCCAGGCGGAGCGCGTACGGCAGCCGGCCGCGGGCGGTGTCACCACCTCCGGTCTGCCGCGCCGGGTCCCCAGGGCGAACCTCGTCCCGGGCACGGCTCAGCAGCAACAGCACCAAACCGGTCCGCAGGTCTCGCGTGCGCCCGATGACGTACGCGGCCGGCTGACCAATCTCCGTCGGGGTATCGCGCAAGGTCGTCAGGTCGGCGGTAACGGCCAGACGGGCAGCTTCCCGAACCCCACTCACCAGCAGGAGCGTTAGTTGAGCCCGATGAGCCAGGCGGCACAGAACCTCAACTGGTTGATCACCAACTTCGTGGACAACACCCCCGGGGTGTCCCACACCGTCGTCGTGTCCGCCGACGGTCTCCTGCTGGCCATGTCCGAGGGCTTCCCGCGCGACCGTGCCGACCAGCTGGCGGCCGTCGCGTCCGGGCTGACCTCGCTGACCGCGGGCGCCTCCCGGATCTTCGAGGGCGGCAACGTGGCCCAGACGGTCGTCGAGATGGAGCGGGGATTCCTCTTCCTCATGTCCGTCTCGGACGGCTCGTCGCTGGCCGTGCTCGCCCACCCGGAATGCGACATCGGCCTCGTCGGCTACGAGATGGCGCTGCTGGTCGACCGCGCGGGCGCCGTGCTCACGCCCGACCTGCGCGCCGAACTGCAAGGCAGTCTGCTCCACTGAGCCCCACCGGCACCACCCGTCTCACGAAACAACCGTCCGGCCGCCACAAACCCCCCACCGGCCCCCCGACGGCTCGCCCGATCGACTTGCTGTCCTGCCCGGAGGATTCATGACCCCGCCCACCGCCTCTCATGATCCGTACGCGGAGTCGTACGAGGATGAGGGCGACCAGCCGCTGGTCCGTCCGTACGCGATGACCGGCGGCCGGACCCGGCCGCGCTACCAGCTCGCCATCGAGGCCCTGATCAGCACCACGGCCGACCCGGCGGCGCTGATGGGGCTGCTCCCCGAGCACCAGCGCATCTGCCACCTGTGCCGCGAGGTGAAGTCGGTCGCCGAGGTCTCGGCGCTGCTGGCCATGCCGCTGGGTGTGGCCCGGATCCTGGTCGCCGACCTCGCCGAGGCCGGCCTGGTCGCCATCCACCAGCCGGGCGGCGACGAGAACAACGGCGGCGCTCCGGACGTGACGCTGCTCGAAAGGGTGCTCAGTGGACTTCGCAAGCTCTGACGGGGGCCGGGCCACCACCTCCGCGAAGATCGTGGTGGCGGGTGGCTTCGGTGTCGGCAAGACCACGTTCGTGGGTGCCGTCTCCGAGATCAACCCGCTGCGCACCGAGGCCGTGATGACGTCCGCGAGCGCGGGCATCGACGACCTCACCCACACCGGGGACAAGACGACCACCACGGTCGCCATGGACTTCGGCCGCATCACGCTCGACCAGGACCTGATCCTGTACCTCTTCGGTACGCCCGGACAGGACCGCTTCTGGTTCATGTGGGACGACCTGGTCCGCGGCGCCATCGGCGCGATCGTCCTCGTCGACACGCGCCGTCTCGCCGACTGCTTCCCCGCCGTCGACTACTTCGAGAACTCCGGCCTGCCCTTCGTCGTCGCCCTCAACGGCTTCGAGGGACACCAGCCGTACACGCCCGAGGAGGTGCGCGAGGCCTTGCAGATCGGGCCAGACGCACCGATCATCACGACGGACGCCCGACACCGCTCGGACGCCAAGAGTGCGCTGATCACGCTGGTGGAGCACGCACTCATGGCCCGTCTGCGGTAACGCCCTCAGGGTGTGCCGTTCCGTCCCAAATCAACAGTGCTGTACGGCAGTTGTCGTAGATGCACCGGAGCCGGCTGTGGCCTTGGACACGGTCGGCCCCGGTGTTCATAACGTTTCGGCAGAGGAATCGGTTCAATCGGCCACGCGTGGTTGCCGACCGGTCTCACTGTGCTCACAACGGCCCCGCCTTTTGGCGGGGCTCGCTCTTTATGACCGTTTTATCTGGGGCTTACATCACTCGGAATCCGCGCGTACCAATGTTTGGAGGTGCGCACGCCGTCGTGCTGGAATGCCTGAACTGCCCAATAGTCAAAGACGTACTCATCAGTCGATGACGAACCGGGCTCTGAGACACTGCGGCACAACGTAGGTGCCGACCGCCGGAAGGTTGTTGGTCGAGTGAGGCGAAGCAAGAACGGTCCCGAGCCGTCGGCGCGGGGCAACTTCACCCCGCCGCCGCGCGGAGCGGCGCCCGCCCCTGTGCCCGTACCCGAGCCGACGGCCGCGCCGGCGTCGAGCGGAGGCCGTTTCTCGCCGCGCAACTGGCGCGTGCCGACCCGGCTGAACGCGATCCTGCTCATACCCGTGATCGTCGGGCTCGTCATGGGCGGCTTCCAGGTGAAGAGCTCGATCGACACCTGGCAGCAGGCCGAGGACGCGGAGAACACCGCGCGCCTGGTCCGGGCGGCCCTGAGCTACGGCGACGCCCTCTACAACGAGCGTGACGTCTCCGCGGCCCCCCTCCTGGAGGGCAAGGGCCAGGACGACCCGACGGTCGTCGCCGCCCGCAAGACCACCGACAAGGCCGCCGACGTCTTCGACGAGGCCGCCCAGAACATGCCGCAGAAGGCGGGCCTGGAGCGCCGCCTCAAGCTGTTCCGGGACGTGGAGCCGCAGCTTCAGACGCTGCGTGCGGGCGCCTACACCTCCTCCAAGCTCACCGGCGTCAAGACGGAGGAGGGCTACGTCCAGGTCGCCCACCCCCTGATGGAGTTCGCCAACGAGCTGGGCCTGGGCACCGGAAACATCACCAGCTACGGCCGTACGGTCTACGCCATCGCACTGACCAAGGCGTCGCTGTCGCTGGAGCGGTCCATCGGCATGCACCTGCTGATCAAGCCCGGCCCCGGTCTGAGCAGCTTCGCCAGCCAGAAGGTCGCCCTCTCCTCGTACGCCTATCTGGAGGGCATCGCCGTCGAGGAGTACATCGGCGGTGGCACCGAGGCCGACGCGGCCAAGCTCGACGCGGCCAAGAAGCAGATCCAGACCGACGGCGCCGCCCTGGCCAAGCAGGCCGCGGCCAAGGACCCGAGCTACGTCCCGCCGCCGTCCGACCCCGTCCAGATGGTCACCGGCATCGCCTCGCTGCCCTCCATGGACCCGAGCGCCCGCCAGGCCCTCGCCAAGGACGGCATCTCGGCCACCAACTGGTGGGCGGTCAACACGCTCAAGTACAACGCCTACCGCCAGATCGAGTCGGACATGGCCGACACCGCGGTGAACGAGGCCGCGAGCATCGCCGACGACGCCAAGCGTGACGCCCTCATCGTGGGTGCCGCCGTCGTGGTCGCCCTGCTGCTGGCCTTCATCCTGGCCGGTGCGGTCGCACGCCAGATGTCCCGCTCCATGCGCCAGCTGCGCAACGCCGCCTTCGGCATCGCCGAGCAGCGTCTGCCGATGCTGGTCGACCAGCTCTCCCGCACCGACCCGGGCCGGGTCGACACCCGGGTCGCCCCGATCCCGATCCACACCAAGGACGAGATCGGCGAGGTCGCCCGCGCCTTCGACCAGGTCCACCGCGAGGCCGTACGGCTCGCCTCCGAGCAGGCCCTGCTGCGGGGCAACATCAACGCGATCTTCACCAACCTGTCCCGGCGCAACCAGTCGCTGATCGAGGGCCAGCTGACCCTGATCACCGACCTGGAGAACAACGAGGCCGACCCGGACCAGCTGGAGAACCTCTTCCGCCTGGACCACCTCGCGACCCGTATGCGCCGCAACGGCGAGAACCTCCTGGTCCTCGCCGGCGAGGAGCCCGGCCGCCGCTGGGACCAGCCGGTCCCGCTGGTCGACGTGCTCCGCGCCGCCTCCTCCGAGGTGGAGCAGTACGAGCGCATCGAGCTGTCCGGCGTCCCGGAGGCCGAGATCCACGGCCGCGCGGTCACCGACCTCGTGCACCTGCTCGCCGAGCTCCTTGAGAACGCCACCACGTTCTCCTCGCCGCAGACCAAGGTCCGCGTCACCGCGACCCGGCTGCCCGACGGCCGCATCATGATCGAGATCCACGACAAGGGCATCGGCCTGACCGCCGAGGACTTCGCGGACATCAACCACAAGCTCGCGAACCCGCCGACCGTCGACGCCGCGATCTCGCAGCGCATGGGCCTCTTCGTGGTCGGCCGGCTGTCCGACCGGCACGGCATCCGGGTCCAGCTGCGCCCCTCGGGCGAGCAGGCCGGCACCACCTCGCTGGTCATGCTGCCCGACGCGATCACCCACGGCGGTGGCGGCGAGCAGCAGCCGCAGCACGACGAGTTCACGGTCTCGCAGATCATCCCGGAGCAGCAGTACCAGGGTGAGGACTTCAACACCGGTCTGCCGATGCGGACGGCCGCGGAGCTCGGCTTCGACGACAGCCGCTACTCCGAGGTCCCGGACGACATACGCGAGCTGGACCCCGTCGGCCGCTCCCTGATGCGTGAGGAGCGCCGGGCGGCCCTGGAGTCCCAGGCGCAGCCCTCGGCGCTCCAGGGCCCGGAGAACGGCTCGTACGGCGAGTCCTTCGACGGCCCGCAGACCGGCTTCGAGGGCCGGAACGGCTACCCGGAACAGCAGCCCGCCGCGTTCGACCAGCGGACGGCGTACGAGGAGCCTCAGCAGGCACCGTACGAGGAGCCCCGGCAGCCGTCGTACGACGAGCCGTACTACGCGCCGAACGGCGGTCTACCGCAGAACGACACCTTCTCGTCCAACGGCGGCTACCCCGACCCCGCGTATGCGGAGCCGGTCCGCGAGGAGCCGGCGACGGCGCACGCGGCCGCCCCGGAGACCTTCCCGGGTCTTGAGGAGCGCCGCTACCAGGATGACTGGCCGCAGCCGGACGGTTACCAGAACGGCTACCCGGACCAGTACGCTCCGGAAGCGGAATCCGTGCAGGCCGCTGACGCGGGCGAGCGGGACCGCGTAGGCTTCGAACGTCCGGGACCGGCCCCCTCCGCCGTCCACGAGATGACCGACGCCGGGCTTCCCCGCCGCGGCTCCACCGGGAGCGGCGCGAACGGCTCGCCCGCCTCGAACGGCACGAGCAGCGCGGGCAACCTGTTCGGCGCGCGGCCCGTGGACCCGGAGCCGTCGGCCCCCGCGGCGGAGACCAACGGCAGCGACATCTGGCGCTCGGCCAACGACGAGCGCTGGCAGCAGGCCTCCCAGCTCCGCAAGCCCAAGGCGGGCGGGGTCACCTCCTCCGGCCTGCCGCGGCGGGTACCCAAGGCCAACCTGGTCGAGGGAGCCGCCGAAGCCACCCCCCAGGGAGGCCCCTCGGTCTCCCGTGCCCCCGAGGACGTCCGGGGCAGGCTGAGCAACCTGCGTCGCGGTGTGCAGCGCGGCCGCAACGCAGGCAGTGAAACGAACGGTCAGGGCTTCGGCTCTGACAGCACCTACAACCAGGAGCGTTAGTGTGAGCCCGATGAGCCAGGCGGCACAGAACCTGAACTGGTTGATCACCAACTTCGTGGACAACACCCCCGGGGTGTCGCACACGGTGGTGGTCTCCGCCGACGGACTCCTTCTGGCGATGTCCGAAGGCTTTCCGCGCGACCGGGCCGACCAGCTCGCGGCCGTCGCCTCCGGTCTGACCTCGCTGACCGCGGGTGCCTCGCGCATCTTCGAGGGCGGCGCCGTGAACCAGACGGTTGTGGAGATGGAGCGGGGATTCCTCTTCATCATGTCCGTTTCCGACGGTTCCTCCCTCGCGGTTCTCGCACATCCGGAGGCGGACATCGGCCTCATCGGGTACGAGATGGCCCTCTTGGTGGACCGTGCCGGTTCGGTCCTGACCCCCGATCTTCGTGCGGAGCTCCAGGGCAGCCTGCTCAACTGACAGACAGACGGTGCGTTTTGGCGTCCCGGGGCCGTAAGGTTTCGGGACGCGGCTCCACAGTGATGGGTGCCCGGCGCAGTCGGAGGAGGAGAGAAAGTGGCAACACCCCCAGGTGGTTCATCTGGCAATTGGTCGTACGGTCCTGGCCAGGGCCAGAACGACGGTTCCCAGAACCCGAACCGCTACAACTTCCCCTCCGCACCGAGCCAGCGGCGCCAGCAGCCGTACGCGCCCCAGGGCCCCCAGGGTCCCGGTCCGTCGCCGTACGACCAGCCGCCGGCCCCGCGCATCCAGCCCGTGCAGCCGCAGCGACGCTCTGAGCCGGCGCCCGCGGGGGCGTCGAACAACCCCTTGGTGCGCCCGTACGCCATGACCGGCGGCCGGACGCGCCCGCGCTACCAGCTCGCCATCGAGGCGCTGGTGCACACCACCGCGCAGCCGCACCAGATGCAGGGCCAGTTGCCCGAGCATCAGCGGATCTGCAACCTCTGCCGAGAGATCAAGTCGGTGGCCGAGATCTCGGCCCTGCTGACGATCCCCCTCGGCGTGGCCAGGATCCTCGTCGCCGACTTGGCGGAGGCGGGACTGGTCGCCATCCATCAGCCCGGCGGCGACGAGAACGCCGGCGGCCAGCCAGACGTGACACTGCTCGAAAGGGTGCTCAGTGGACTTCGCAAGCTCTAGCGGCGGTCCTTCCCGCTCCACCACCTCGGCGAAGATCGTGGTGGCGGGTGGCTTCGGCGTGGGCAAGACCACGTTCGTCGGGGCCGTCTCGGAGATCAACCCGCTGCGTACCGAGGCCGTGATGACGTCCGCGTCAGCCGGCATCGACGACCTCACCCACACCGGGGACAAGACGACCACGACGGTCGCCATGGACTTCGGCCGCATCACGCTCGACCAGGACCTGATCCTGTACCTCTTCGGTACGCCCGGACAGGACCGCTTCTGGTTCATGTGGGACGACCTGGTCCGCGGCGCCATCGGAGCGATCGTCCTCGTCGACACGCGCCGTCTCGCCGACTGCTTCCCCGCCGTCGACTACTTCGAGAACTCCGGCCTGCCCTTCGTGATCGCCCTCAACGGCTTCGACGGCCAGCAGCCGTACAACCCGGACGAGGTGCGCGAGGCGCTGCAGATCGGCCCGGACACCCCGATCATCACCACGGACGCCCGGCACCGGGCGGACGCGAAGTCCGCGCTCATCACGCTCGTGGAGCACGCGCTCATGGCGCGCCTGCGGTAGCAAGACCGCGGAACGACAGAAGGGGGCGCCCTCTCCGACGGGAGAGGGCGCCCCCTTGCTCTGTACCCACTCATGCTTGAGGGGGCCCACCCGGACGGGTGGGCCCCCTCAAGGAGCTCAGTGCCAGCTGTGCGGGGCCCTGAAGCCGCCCTCGCGCTCCAGGCGGCGCCAACCCGCCTTGGGGTGGGGGCGGGCGGGCTCGGTGGGGTGGGCGGCGGCGCGGGCCAGGAGGACGGCCGTGATCGCGGCCACTTCCTCGGGCTCGGCGTGGCCCTTCTCGACGCGGATGTCGGGGAGGTTCATGGGTGTCAGTCTCCGTGAGAGAGGTTTCCGCCGGATTACTGCGGGGGGTTGCCGTGTTTACGGGAGGGCAGGTCCGCGTGCTTGGAGTGCAGCATCGCAAGGGACCTGATGAGGACCTCGCGGGTCTCCGCGGGGTCGATCACGTCGTCGACCAGGCCGCGCTCCGCCGCGTAGTACGGGTGCATCAGCTCGGACTTGTACTCCTTGACCATGCGGGCCCGCATGGCCTCGGGGTCCTCGGCCTCGGCGATCTGGCGGCGGAAGATGACGTTGGCCGCGCCTTCCGCGCCCATCACGGCGATCTCGTTCGTCGGCCAGGCGTAGGTGAGGTCCGCGCCGATGGACTGGCTGTCCATGACGATGTAGGCGCCTCCGTACGCCTTGCGCAGGATCAGGGAGATCCTGGGCACGGTCGCGTTGCAGTACGCGTACAGCAGCTTCGCGCCGTGGCGGATGATTCCGCCGTGCTCCTGGTCGACGCCCGGGAGGAACCCGGGGACGTCCAGGAAAGTGACGATCGGGATGTTAAAAGCGTCACACATCTGGACGAAACGCGCAGCTTTTTCCGACGCCTCGATGTCCAGGACACCGGCCAGCGACTGGGGCTGGTTGGCGACGATGCCGACGACCTGGCCGTCCAGGCGGGCCAGCGCGCAGATGATGTTGCGCGCCCACCGCTCGTGGACCTCCAGGTAGTCGCCGTCGTCGACGATCTCCTCGATGACCTTGGCCATGTCGTACGGCCGGTTGCCGTCCGCCGGGACCAGGTCCAGGAGGACGTCACCGCGCCGGTCCGCCGTGTCCGTGGGCTCCACGCGCGGCGGGTTCTCACGGTTGTTCTGCGGCAACAGCGAGAGCAGGTAGCGGACTTCGGCGATGCAGGTCTCTTCGTCGTCGTAGGCGAAGTGGCAGACGCCGGAGGTCTCGGCGTGGACGTCGGCGCCGCCGAGGCCGTTCTGCGTGATCTCCTCGCCGGTCACCGCCTTCACCACGTCGGGACCGGTGATGAACATCTGGGAGGTCTCGCGGACCATGAAGACGAAGTCGGTCAGGGCGGGGCTGTAGGCCGCGCCGCCCGCGCACGGGCCCAGCATCACCGAGATCTGCGGGATGACACCCGACGCCTTGGTGTTGCGCTGGAAGATGCCGCCGTAGCCGGCGAGGGCTGAGACGCCCTCCTGGATACGGGCGCCCGCGCCGTCGTTCAACGACACGAGCGGCGCCCCGGCCGCGATGGCCATGTCCATGATCTTGTGGATCTTCGTGGCGTGGGCCTCGCCCAGCGCGCCGCCGAAGATGCGGAAGTCGTGGGCGTAGACGAAGACCGTACGGCCCTCCACCGTGCCCCAGCCGGTGATCACACCGTCGGTGTACGGCTTCTTGGCCTCCAGGCCGAAGCCGACCGCGCGGTGCCGCCGCAGCTGCTCGACCTCCTGGAAGGACCCCGCGTCCAGGAGCAGCTCGATGCGCTCGCGCGCGGTCAGCTTGCCCTTGGCGTGCTGTGCCTCGGTCGCCTTCTCGCTCGGCCCGGCCAGGGCCGCGGCACGGATCTCGTGCAGCTCGGCCACCCGTCCGCGCGCGTCCGTGGGCTCACCCGTCGACTCACCCGGCGCCTCATCCAAAACGGTCATGTAGCGACCTTACGAAGCCCCGCGAGGAAAGCGAGCCGTCGACTCCGTACAGTCTCCGGCCCGTTTTCCTGGTGCGACTGAACAGAACCCCGGAGGCATGCAAGCCTTCCGACTGCTCAGGGGGGCTGTCGGTTGTAGGGGTCGTACAAAGTCAGGTCGTGAGAGTCACCTCACACCGGTGGGTGGCGCAGGTCGTGCCCGGGGTGATCCGCAGGTGCAGCCGGCGGCCCGTCGCCCGTACCTCGACCGTGTCGTCCGCCCGGATCACCGCGCGGACCGGGTGGTCCCAGACGATCTCCAGCGGTTCACCCGTTCGGGGCGGCTCGCTGACGCAGAGGGTAGCGGTCCGGCCCCTGCGCCGGACCAGCACGCTCGCCCCGGCGGAGGCGGTCAGCGGGCCCGCGGTGCCGGCCTGCCAGAAGTTCGCCGCCGTGAGACCGAGGGGGCCGAGGTGGACGGCCTGGCGGGTGCCGTCGTTGGCGAGGACCGACAGCCAGTGCCGGTCGGCGGCGCGGGTCGCGACGGTGCGGCGGGAGGCTCCCGGCAGCAGGACGTAGGCGTAGGTGGCGTCCACCGGGTCGGTGCCGTGGTCGAGCCAGAGGGTCTGCCAACGCCGGGTGCGCTGTTCGGTCGTAGAGCCGGTGTTGATGTCGGACCAGGCTCCGGTGCGGTCCTCACGGAGGGCGCGGAGATCGCCGTACGGGATGAGCCAGCCGCCGTGGCCCTCCAGGTGCGCCCAGCCCCTCCCCCGTACGAAGGGCTGCGTGCCGCCCTCCCCCAGGTTGCGGTTGTCCACGACCGTCTCGACCGGGACGCCGTCCGCGCAGGTGATGCCGGCGCCGAGGCAGATCACCGCGTCCGCCGCGCAGAACCAGGACTTGCGGGCCTCAAGGGTCGAGCCGAGGCCCTTGAGGTGCTGGCCGATCGCCGCGTACTCGCCGTCGGTGGTGCCGCCGACCCAGCGGACGTCCGGTTTGGGCTCGCCCCATTCGCCGCCCGCGCGGTCGGGAAGGGGCTTGGTGGAGACGGTCGTGCCGGGGAGGCGGTACCAGTCGACGGTGGGCCAGTACCAGTCCGTGTACTGATCGGCCCGGCCGCCCGTGCCCTCCGCCCACCAGGAGACGAGACCGGCTCCCGTGTGCCAGCCGCGCGGGTTCTCGCCGTTGCCGCACTCGTAGTGGGCGATGCGGTCACTGGCCATGGCGATGTTCGCGACGAAGTGCGGGCGGCGGTGGACGGCGCGGTCCATGGCGGCGAAGAGGTGGTGGCCGGTGGGTTCGGGGAGGGCGGGGGTCTCGGATGCGGCGACGGCGTGGAGTCGGGCGAGGTCGGCGACGTCGAACTGAGGGGCCGTCAGGATCGGTGTGACGGTGTCCCGTTGGATCCATCCTTTGATACGGCCGTGCCAGCGCGTTCGCTCCGACTCGCTCGCGCCCGCCGCCAGCAGCGCGATCGCGGCGATGATGCCCTGGCCGTGGAAGTGGTCGCCGCGCATCACATGGCGGTCGTCGCTCTTGAGGTAACCCCTGCTGATCGCACGGCCGTTGACGCTGTCCATCACCAACCCGTCGTGGATCAGCGGGGCGTAGGCGTGCTCGACGCTGTCGAGGACGATCTGCCGGTTCGGGTCGGTCACCTCCCACGGGGAGCCGGCGAGCAGGGCGAAGAGGCGGCCGAGGCCGTCGAGCATGACCTGGCCGTAGGTGCCGGAGTAGGCGACCCAGGTGTGCTGGACGAAGGAGCCGTCGGCGTGGAGGCCGTCGCCGTGGGTGACGTACGGGAAGACCGGCGAGAGGCCGTCGCGGGCGAGGGCGGTCTTGGCGTCCTCGCGCCCCAGGATGCCGCGCAGGGCGACCGAGCGGCACAGGTCGACGCGGTTGGCGCCGGTGGAGGTGCCGGAGTAGTCGGTGAGCATGGTGTCGGGGATGAAGTGGTCGACGGCGGCGCAGGCGGCCTGGACGCGGGCCGGGCCGAGGTCGTCGTAGAGGGCGGCCGTGATGTCCATGAGGAGGCGGGGGCTGCCGATCTGCCATTCCCACCAGTTGCCGTAGCGGGTGGTCGTGGGGTTGTAGACGGTTTCCGTGAGGTGGTCGAGGCCGCGCAGGACGTCCGCGAGCAGTCCCGGGTCCCCCGTCGAGCCGGTGCCCTGCTGGACGTAGGCCCGGGCCATGGTCCACAGGCGGCTGTAGCTCTGGGTGATGCCGGCCGGGGGGTCGTAGGGGAGGCCGGGCCAGAGGGAGGTGGGGGTGGGGGCCATGGTGTCGCGGAAGCCGCGGGCGAGGGTGCCGGTCTCGGCGAGGCGGGAGGCGTAGGGCTCAGCGGTGGGGTCGTAGCCGGTGCCGAGGGCGATGTCGAGCCAGCGGCGGCGGAGGGTGTCGTGGGGGTCGGGGGCGGCGGCGCGGCTCACGGAGGTGCTGGTCGCGAGGAGGGCCGCCGCGAGGAGGACGGCTCTGCGGGTGAGGTGCATGGGGTCCCCGTGGGGTGGGTTCATGCCCTGGGCATCTACCACCACAGAGGCTTCACGCCAACACTTTGCGGATGATGTTGAAGCCGCAACGGAATAGGTCTACGGTCTCCCGTGTTGAGTAGTTCAACATTCAACGTCCTGACCCCGAAGGAGCACGTCATGACGAACGCAGACCTCTCCGCGCTGACCGGCGACTACACGATCGACACGGCCCACTCGACGATCGGCTTCACCGTCCGGCACGCGATGGTGACCAACGTCAAGGGGAAGTTCCTCGACTTCAGCGGCTCGCTGCACCTCGACGGCAGTGACCCGTCGGCGTCGACGGCCTCGATCGACGTCAAGATGGACAGCATCGACACGGGGTCCGCGGACCGGGACGGTCACCTGAAGAGCGCCGACTTCTTCAAGATCGACGAGTTTCCGACGATGACCTTCCGCTCCACCAAGGCGGAGGCCCTCGGCGACGAGGACTACCGGATCACCGGTGACCTGGAGATCCTCGGCACGACCAAGCCGCTCACCATCGACCTGGAGTTCAACGGCTCGGCGAAGGACCCCTTCGGCAACGAGCGCGTCGGCTTCGAGGGCAAGGCCGAGATCAAGCGCTCCGAGTGGGGCCTGACCTGGAACGCGGCCCTGGAGACGGGCGGCGTCCTGATCTCCGACAAGATCAAGCTGAACTTCGACATCTCGGCGATCAAGAACGCGTGAGGCGTCGGCGCGGGCACCGGTGAGTCGTGGACTCGCCGGTGCTTCGTCGTTTCCTCACCCGCCGCCGAGACGGCGCCGGAAGTCCTCGGCCACGGTGGTGCCAGCGGCGTCGAGCAGGCGGACGGTCACCGGGTGCAGCAGCAGGCTCGTCACCGCGCTGGCGAGCTCCGGCAGCCTGCGGCGGAACCAGCCCAGCGCGTACTCCATGGTGGTCAGGTCCGGCTCGGGCGCCGTCGCGGACTCCTCCACCTCGTCGAGGAGTTCACGGGCCCGCCCGGCGTCCGGCGCGTCCGCCGGGACGAGCTCCCGCAGCCGGGCGAACTCGGCGCGCAGCACGGCCAGTTCGGCGTCGGTGACCGGGTCGGGCGGGGGCCCGCCGACCGTGGCCTGCGAGACGGTGTTGTGCCGGCCGACGACCACCTGGCCGGACACGGCGTGCGTGCGGACGTCGTAGTGGTCGGGCCGGTCGGCGGGGTGCTCTCGGTCGGGGGCGGGGCGGTCGGCCATGGGCGGTCTCCTTCGGGTGGGGGGTCAGGTGGTCGGCGGGTCAGGTGGCCGACCAGGTCAAGTGGCCGACGGGTCAGGTGGTCGACGGGTCAGGTGGTCGACGGTGTCGGCTCGGTGGGCCCGGGGCCCGGTGTCGTCTCGGACGGCGGGGGCGAGACGGGGACGTCGGTCTCCGACGGCGGTGCGCTGGGGCCCACGGGCGAACTGGGGGCGGCTGCCACGCCGACCCCGGTGACCTCCATGTACAGGTCGTCCTGGCCCCAGTCGTCGCGGATGGTGACCCTGGCGTGGTACGTGCCCGGCGCGCCGGGCTTGAAGGTCACGGTGAACCGGCACTCCCGGGACCCCGCCGGCGGCGGGCAGGCCGTCCGCCGGACCTCCCAGTTGGTCTTGTCGGACACGGCCAGGGTGTTCTCGTCGTCGCAGGGCAGCCAGGCGTCGAAGACGACCTCGTGGGTCTCCCGCTCATGCGCCCTGACCTCACCGAAGGTGGGTGCGGGCATCTCGAAGCGCACGCACTGCCCCGAGCCGTCGGGCGTGGCCGGCCTCGGGACGGACGCGGGGTCCGAGGCCGTCGGCGACGAGACGCTCGGCCGCGGCCCGGAGGGTAAGGGGTACGAGGGGTGCGGCCTCGGCGGCGGGGAGTACGCGCTGTACACGGAGGCCGCCGGAGCGGACGGTCCGGCGACGGCCGCGTGCCCGTCATCGGCGTCGGCCATGGAGACGAAGACCCCGCCCCCGATCAGGGCCGCCACCGCGGCCCCGATCACCGCCGGGTTCGTGGCGAGCGCGCTCAGCCCGGACTTGCCCGCGGTGACGGTGCCCTTGCCGCCCGCGCCGAGCGAGTTGTGGAGCGCCGCGGCACCGGCTCCGGCCCCACCGCCGACCGCCACCCCGGCGACCAGGGCCGCCAGCCCCAGCGCCTTTCTGCGCACCTCCTCCTCGTGCGTGAAGTAGGCGTGGTCCGCGGCCGAGCCCAGCGCCACGGCGGCCGCCCCGCCGTGTTCCAGGACAAGTCGCCAACTGCCCCAGCGCAGTGACCGGGCCAGCACGGGAGCCGCGGCCCGGGCCAGATCGCGTACGGCGGTGTGGTCCTGGCGCCGGGCCGCGTCCGTGAGCACCCTGCGGATCACGGGAGCCTCGGCCGCGGCCTGCTGCCGGGTGGCACTGGCCCCCAGCCAACGGGTCACCGCGGCCGCGAACTCCCCCGGGTCCGGCGCCCGCCCGGTACGCCGGGCGACGAGCGCGGCGAGTTCACCCCGACCGCGCCACGCCGGACCGTCCCGCTCGACCAGGTGCAGGTTCTCCAGGGTCTGGAGGGCGGGGGTGGTGGAGGCCGGGGCATCGACAGTGGAGGTGGGCGAAGGGCCGCCAGACAGCGCGTCCAGGAGCCGTGAGGACACCGGCAGGGGCGCCAGGGCCGACAGCACCCGCAGCAGTCGTACGGCGATGTCGTCCAGCCCCTCGGCCAGACCCACCGCCCGCGCCGCCTCGTCGGGGGCCCAGAGGCTCATCCCGGCACCGTCCCCCGCGGTCTCCACCCCCTCCCCCGCGCTCTCCCCCGCCCGCACCGCGGCCGCCGCCTGTACCAGGGTGAGCGGGTGTCCGCGTACCGCGCCGGTCAACTCCCGTACGGTGGCGCGCTCTTCGCCCTCCGGTGTGCGGCGCAGTTCCCGGGCGAGCAGGTCCAGGGCGGCGGCCTCGGGCAGTCCGCCGAGGCGCAGGGTGCGCGCCTCCTCCGAGGGGCAGCGGTCTACGCCGGCCACCAGGAGGTCGCAGCCGGGGGCCGCGTCCGCGAGGGCCGCGAGGTCCTGTGGTGTCCCCGCGAAGTCGTCGACGACGAGCAGCGCCTGGACCGTGCCCATCAGCCGGCGCATCCTGGCCGGTTCGGGCTTGTAGTCCTCGGTCTCGAAGCAGGCGTGGAAGAGCTCCTGGACGACGTCCTCGACCGGGAGCCCGGCCGCCGGCAGGTAGACGAGGTCGCGCTCCCGCGCGGTCTGTTCGGCCGCGTAGTGGCGGAGCAGGGCGGACTTGCCGATGCCCGGGGGCCCGTACACCTGGACGAGGTGGCCCGCGCCCAACCACTCGTCCACGGTGGCGAGTTCGCCCTCCCGGCCGAGCAGGGCGGCGGGCCTGCGGGGCAGGGCCCGGCCCGCCGGACGGTCGCGGCGGCGCACCGCGGGCGGACCGTCGGAGCGCAGGGCCACGGAGGAGCCCTGCTGTGCGTTGATCACCACGTTGTGGTCGCCGACGACGATCTGCCCCGCGACGTCCCCCTCGACCCGCAGTGTGCTCGAACCGGCCATGTGCTCCCCGTGCTTCTCGCGTTCGGGGGACCATCGTGCGGCGGTGCGTGCGGCACCCACGGGACAGTTCGCTTATTGCGGGGAAGTTGAACGTTTCTGTCCGTACGGGACACGGACCGGGCGCACAGCGCGGGCAACGGCGGTCACGCGTCCCGGGTCCTGAGCAGTACCGACCCCGCCGCGAGCAGCGCCGCCGCGTACGCCGCGAGGACGCCGAGGCCCGGCCAGGGGCCGATCGGGAGGTGGTCCAGGTTCTTCGTGGACTGGATCGCCAGGCCGGCCGGCATCGGGGCCCAGCGCTGGAGGCGGTGCTGCCAGGTCGGGGAGGTCAGGAGGTCGGACAGGAGGGGGATGACGTAGAGGAGGGCCAGGCCCGTGGTGAGGGCGGCGGCCGTGTCGCGCAGGAGGGCGGCGAGGGCCAGGCCCAGGAGGGTCACCAGGGTCAGGCAGAGGACGGAGCCGGCCGCCGCGCGGAGGGTCGCGGGGGCGGTGAGGGTGGGGGCGGGGAAGCCGTTCGCCGGGAGGATGGCGCGGGCCACGGCCAGGGAGGCGAGGATCGCCGCCGCGGCCGCCGCCCCGACGCCCGCCGACAGGGCCGTCGCCTTCGCGGTGAGGACCCGGGTGCGGGCGGGCATCGCGGTGAAGGTCGTGCGGATGGTGCCGGTGCCGTACTCCGCGCCCATCGTCAGGGCGCCGAGGACCAGACAGGTGGCCTGGCCGAGCCAGACGCCGGTGAGGCTCAACTTCACCGTGTCCTCATGGCAGTCGGCGGGCAGCGGGCAGACCCTGGAGGTGAGGGAGGCGGTCGCGGCGGCGCCGACCGCGACGGTGAGCGCCACCGTCGCCGCCAGCAGCCACCAAGTGCTCGGCAGGGTACGGAGTTTGGTCCACTCCGCGTGCAGCGCCCTCACGCGTCCCTCCGGCGCAGGCTCCAGGCGGCGAGCAGCAGCGCGGCGAGCGCGTAGGCGGCGAGGACCGCGAGCCCGTGCCAGGGGGCCAGGGGGTAACAGCCGCTTCCCGGGATGCAGTTGTGGTCGACGAAGCGGGGGTACGTCACTCCCTGCTCGATCGCGAAGGCCGCCGCCGGGGTCGCCCGCAGCAGCCAGTGGGCGACCGGGAGGGGGAGGGCGAGGGAGAGGATCTGCGGGAGGATCACGAGAACGGCGACGATCGCGATCGCGCCCGCTCCGGTACGGAGCAGCACCCCTGTGCCCAGGGCCAGGACGGCGACCAGGGTCAGCAGCAGCGCACTGCCCACGACCGCGTGCAGGGCCGGTTCCGCCAGGAGGGACAGGTCGGGGAAGGCGGGCGGGGTGAAGCCGTTGTCGCGCAGGGTGGACTGGGCGAGCGTGAAGCCGAGGGCGGTCGCGGGCAGGGCGACGGCGAAGGTGACGGCCGAGAGCACCAGGGCCTTCGCCGCGAGCACCTTCGTCCGGGCCGGCGTCGCCGTGAACGTCGTGCGGAGCAGGCCCCGTTTGTACTCGCTCGTCACGAACAGCGCGCCCAGCGCGACCATGAACAGGACGCCGACGAAGACCCCTTGGAAGCTCATCTGGACGGTGTCGCCGCGGGTGAGGTCGGGGGCGATGTCGCCGCGCCCGGTGAGGGTGTAGGTGCCGGACGCGGACACGTGTGTGGTGCCGGGCCGGGCGTCGGCCGCGGTCGGGCCGCTCGGGATGCCGCCGCTCACGTCCGCGCTCGCCCACCGGGCGCCCGCCGGGGCACCTTCGGCGGTGAGGTGGTCGAAGGTGCCGGTCGCCTCTCCCCCGCCGGCGGTCTGGGAGGTGCCGCCGAAGGAGCGCTGCACGACCTGGTGCATCGGGGTGGCGACGAAGGCTCCGACCTGCACGGTGTCCGGCAGTCCGGCCAGTCGTACGGCCTCGATCGCCGTCCAGTCCCGGCCGTCGTGTGACATGTAGCCGGTCACGCGGTCGCCGCCACGGGTCAGCCGCAGCCAGACGGGGCCGTCGGTGGCTCCCCCCGAGGTGTCATGGGTGAAGTCCCACTGCATGCGCACCCCGTGGTCGCCGGTGGCCATGACGGCGGCGTACGGCGATCCCGGCTTCAGGCTCTCCTTGAGGATCAGGCCGGCTTTCGCCCAGGGCTCCAACTCCCCGCCGTCCGCGCTCTTCAGGCCGGTCACGCGGACCGTGACAGTGCCGTCGCCGGTGAGGGTGCGGTGGGCGGTGTGGAAGCCGTCGGTGACGACGGTGCCGTCGGGGGCGAGCGTCACGGCGGGGCCGCCGCTGGTGACCGAACCCGCGGCGCCCAGCTGGGAGACGGCGACGGTCACGGCCGCCGCCAGGGCGAGGACCAGCGGCCAGGCGCGGACCGTACGGAACTTGGTCCACTCGGCCAGCAGCAGACGGCCGAACCCGGCCTTGGCGGGGTGCAGTTGAGAGCGGTACGACGTGCCGGTCGGGGTGGGGGTCGTGGTCACCGTGTCACCTCGTCGGCTGCGGTGGTGCTGCTGAACTCGGCGGCGTCCCTGGTGAGTTCCATGTACGCCTCCTCCAAGGTGGCGCGGTGGGCGCCCACTTCGGCGAAGGGGATCTCGGCGGCGGTGAGGAGTTCGACCGTGCGGCGGGCGGTGAGGCCGGTGACGGTGAGCGCGTCGCGGCCGGTGACGGCGACGGTGGCGCCCTCGCGGGCGAGGAGTTCCATCGCCTGCGTACGGGCGTCGGTGCGCAGGGCGACCCGGTCGCCCGAGGCGGCGGCGAGCAGGTCGGCGACCGTCCGGTCCGCGATCAGGCGGCCGCGGCCGATGACCACCAAGTGGTCGGCGGTGTCCTCCAGTTCGCTCATCAGATGGCTGGAGACGAGGACCGCGCGGCCCTCGGCGGCGAGGCGGCGCAGCAGGCCGCGGATCCACTGGATGCCCTCGGGGTCGAGGCCGTTGACGGGCTCGTCGAGGATGAGGACCGGGGGGTCGCCGAGCAGGGCGGCGGCGATGCCGAGCCGCTGACGCATGCCGAGGGAGTAGCCGCCGGCCCGGCGGCGGGCGGCGCCCGTCATGCCGACCTGGTCGAGGACGTTGTCCACGCGGTGGGTGGACAGGCCGTGGGAGTGGGCGAGCCAGCGCAGGTGGTCGCGGCCCTTGCGGCCGGGGTGCAGGGCGGCGGCGTCCAGGAGGGCTCCGACCTCCAGGAGCGGGGTGCGCAGGGCGTGGTACGGGCGGCCGCCGACGAGTGCCTCGCCCTCGTCGGGGGCGTCCAGGCCGAGGATCGTGCGCAGGGTGGTGGACTTGCCGGCGCCGTTGGGACCGACGAAGCCGGTGACCGTGCCGGGCTCGACCGTGAAGGAGAGGCCGTCGACGGCGAGGGTCCGGCCGAACCGCTTGCGCAGGTTGCGGACTTCGATGGTTGCGTCGCTCATGGGGAGGGAGGCTAGGTCGGGGTGCGGGGTGGTGTCGTCACGCTGCGGGGGTCCCCCGTGTGGGGGACGTGGCGACGGGGTGGGGTCGGCACAATGACCGTTCGGGGGTGCGGTGGGTCCGGCACCGCCGGGGAGCGCCGTGGGGGTGCGGGCCGTCGTGGCGGAGAGGGGGACGGCGAGTGATGAAGGTGCCGGGTGGGGTTCGTGCCCTTCCCGCCGTACTGGCCGTGTTCGCCACCACGGAGGTGTTCGTCCGCGGTGGTCCGGGCAGCGGTCTGGCCACCCTCGTGCTGCTCGCGCTCGCCACCACCCTGCCGCTCGTCCTGGTTCTCGGGGGTGAGCGGCTCGCGCGGGTGGGGGCCGCCCTCGCGCTCAGTGCGGTCGCGGTGCTCGCGCTCACGTCCTTCCGGGCCCTCACGCTCGCCGGGGTCGTCGCCCAGCTCGTCTGCGTGTACGTCCTGGGGCGGGCCGGCGCCGGACGGGTGGCGGCCGGGCTCGTCGTGCCGTACGTCGTCGTCGCCCTGGTCGTCGGGGACGAGGGGACCCGGATCGTCGCCGTGCTGGTGGCGACGCTCGCGTCGGCCGCCGCGGCGACCGGGGTCGCCCACCACACCCGCAGCACCGCCCTCGCGCACAGCGCCACCGAGCGGGCCTTCGCCGACACCCTGCTGGAGCACGCGGCCCGCGGTGAACGCGCGCGCATCGCACGGGAGTTGCACGACGTCGTCGCCCACCACATCTCGATGATCGCCGTACAGGCGGAGTCCGCGCGGCTGACCACGCCCGGGATGCCCGCCGAGGGCGCGGCGCGGCTGCTGGCCATCGGGGACACCGCGCGCGGGGCGCTGACGGAGATGCGGCGGCTGCTGGGGGTGTTGCGGGAGGACGCCGACCCCGGGGTGCAGCGGCGGCCCCAGCCGGGGCTCGGGCGGCTGGTCGAGCTGATCGACGAGTCCCGGGACGCGGGCGGCTCCCGCACCCGTCTGATCGTCAGCGGACCGGTGGCCCCGCTGGACCCGGGCGTCGAGGTCACCGCGTACCGGATCGTCCAGGAGGCACTCACCAACGCGCGACGGCACGCGAGAGGGGCGGCGGTGGATGTGGAACTGCGGTACGGAAAGGGCGAGTTGAGCGTGCGGATCAGGGACAACGGGCCTGGGCCCACCGGCTCCGGCCCGGGCGACTCCGGCGGGTCCGGCAACTCCGGCGGCTCCTCCGACTCCGGCGAGTCCAGAGGCTCCGGCGGGTCCAGAGGCTCCGGTGGTTCCGGAGGCTCCGGTGGTTCCGGAGGCTCCGGTGGTTCCGGAAGCTCCGGCAACCCCCACGGCTCCCCTGACTCCGGCACCCCCGGCCACGGCCTCCTCGGTATGCGCGAACGTGCGGCGACCCTCGGCGGCACCCTTCACACGGGCCCGGCCCCCGGCGGCGGCTTCCTCGTCGAGGCGAGGCTGCCGGTGGAGACCGGGGTGAGCGGGTGACCGGCGCGGCGGCGGTCCGCCTGGTCGTCGCCGACGACCACGAGATCGTCCGGGTCGGGTACGCCCAACTGCTCTCCACGCAGCCCGACTTCACCGTGGTCGGGACCGCCCGCGACGGCGCCGAGGCGTTGCGGGTGTGCCGGGCGCAGGACCCCGACGTGGTGCTGATGGACGTACGGATGCCGGTGATGGACGGGATCGAGGCGACCGAGCGGCTGCAGCAAGGGGCGGGCGCGCCACGGGTGTTGGTGCTGACGACCTTCGACCTCGACGAGTACGTGTACGACGCGCTCGCCGCCGGGGCCAGCGGGTTCCTGCTGAAGGACGTGACGGCGGAGCGGCTCTTCGAGGCGGTGCGGGTGGTCGCCGCCGGTCAGGCGCTGCTCGCGCCCGCCATCACCCGGCGCCTGATCGCGGAGTTCGCCCGGCAGCGCCCCAAGGCCCGTCCCCAGGGCACCCTTTCGTCCCTCACCCCGCGCGAGACCGATGTCCTGCGCCTGCTCGCCGAGGGCCTGTCCAACCCGGAGCTCGCCGAACGGCTGGGCGTGGGCGAGGAGACGGTGAAGACCCACGTCAGCCGCATCCTGTCCAAGCTGGGCCTCAGGGACCGTACGCAGGCGGTGGTCATGGCGTACGAGTCGGGGCTGATCGTGCCGCGGGCGGAGTGAGGACGGCCGGCGACGGTCGCCGCGCCCGGACCGGGAGCACCCACCACGCCGACGCCACCGTCAGGACCGCGCCGACTCCGATCGCGGCGAGGCGGGTCGGCAGGAGGCTGCTCGCGTTCTCGCCGAAGTAGCCGAGGAGGAGGGCGAGCGCGGTGGTCATTCCGGCCGCCCAGTAGGCGTAGTTGAGGGGGCGCAGCCACAGGGCGACCGCCAGGACCGTGAACATCAGGACCACCGAGACCGGGCCCGTCACCCCGGCCGCCGTCACGCCCGTCGCCAGCAGCGTGCCCGCGCAGGCGCCTGCCAGTCGCTGAACCCCCTTGCGCACGACGTCCGTTCGCCCCCGGTTGCCGCTCGCGGCGACGTACGCCGTCAGTACCGCCCAGGGCCAGTGGTCGTCGAAGAGCAGCCGCCCGGCGACGAAGGCGAGGGCGACGGCCGCCGCCATCTGGAGGGCCATCCGGGTGCTGGGGCGCGGATGCAGGGCGGACACCCGCCGGGGAGCGGGCAGTTGGGGTTCGTCGCGCCGGGGACCGAGGCGGTCGCCCACGCCCTGGACCAGCCACACGCACACCACCGCCAGCACCCCGATCAGCGCGCCCCACCCCCAGGTCACCAGCCCGCCCTGCGCCTCGGGTGGCAGCGCGGGGCCGGGGACGACCAGCAGGGCGATGAAGGGCAGCGTCATCAACGTGCCCGCCTTCGCGGCGAGTTGGCCGTAGCGGCGGATCCAGATGGGGACCGACATCCCCGCCGTGAAGACCGCTGCGCCCACCACGAAGTGGGTGACGATCAGCCGTCCGACGAAGATCGAGACCGCCGCGGTCGCCGGCAGCAGCACGAGCGAGACGAGTCGGCGGCGGGTGTCCGCGTCGCGCTGCGTTCCGGACAGGGTGAGGGCGAGGGCGACCGCCAGAACGAGCACGTCCGTGTGGAGCCCGGCGGCGCCCTCCAGCCACAGGGCGCAGGCCCAGCAGAGCAGTACGGCCGTCATCGTCAGGGCCGCTTCGTACGCGTTGCGTAGTAGTTTCGCGGTCACCGGTCGAGAGTACGGCCATATCCGAGTCCACCAATAGTAAGAGGACGCTTACAATTGCCGACCATGGATCACCTCCCCTCCGCCGCCCGAGTCCGCCGCGGCATCGTGCGGCTGAACCGGCGGCTGCGTCAGGAGCGCCGCGACGGCAGCCTCAGCACCAACCGGCTGGAGGTGCTCGGCCGACTGCACCGGCACGGCCCCGCCACCCCCGGCGAGGTCGCGGCGGCGCTTCGGCAGCGGCCGCAGTCGCTCACGCGGGTGTTCGCGGAGCTGGAGACGGAGGGGCTCATGGCGCGGGCCGCCGGGACCGTGGACCGGCGGCAGTCCGTGCTGTCGCTCACGGACGCGGGGCGGCTGGCGCTGGAGGGGGACATGAGCGACCGGGACATCTGGCTGGCGGAGGCGATGAAGTCGCTGAGCCCCACCGAGCGCGGGGTGCTGGAGCTGGCGGCGGCCCTGATGGAGCGGCTGGCCGATGGCTGAATCCCACCCCTTGTGCGCCGGTTCACAGGGTTCCCATAATCCATCAACGGATTTGACCCGCCCATGTCAGAACTTGGGCTTTTCTTTGTCACCCGCGTTTGGCATGTGCTCGTCAAAGCCACCCCCCACGGAAGGCATGACGTTGAAGAGACTCCTCACCACCCTCAAGAGATGTCTGGCCGTCTCAGCCGCCGCGCTCGCCATCGCCAGCCTCCAGCCGCTCTCCTCCGCGCAGGCGGCCCCCGCGCCCGTCATCGGCGGAACCCGCGCCGCGCAGGGCGAGTTCCCGTTCATGGTCCGGCTCTCCATGGGCTGCGGCGGGGCGCTGTACACCCAGCAGATCGTGCTGACCGCCGCGCACTGCGTGAACGGCACCGGCGCGAACACCAGCATCACCGCCACCGCCGGTGTCGTGGACCTCCAGTCCACCACCGGCCGGGTCCAGGTCAGGTCGACGTACGTCTACCGGGCCCCGGGCTACAACGGCAACGGCAAGGACTGGGCGCTCATCAAGCTCGCCTCGCCGATCAACCTCGCCACGCTGCCGATCGCCACGACGACGCAGTACAACACCGGGACCTTCACGGTCGCCGGGTGGGGCGCGGCCACCCAGGGCGGGGCCCAGCAGCGGTATCTGCTCAAGGCCCAGGTGCCGTTCATCAGCGACGCCACCTGCCGTTCGTACAGCGGCTACAGCGGGCTCGTCGCGAGCGACGAGATCTGCGCCGGGTACGCGGCCGGCGGTGTCGACACCTGCCAGGGCGACTCCGGCGGCCCGATGTTCCGCCGCGACGCCAACAACGCCTGGATCCAGGTCGGCATCGTCAGCTGGGGCATCGGCTGCGCCCAGCCGAACGCCCCCGGCGTCTACTCGGAGGTCTCCACCTTCGCGTCGGCGATAGCCGCGGCGGCGGCCACGCTGTGAGCTGAGACGCGTCGCGTACGGTCTTCCGCGGGTCCGGTGCGCGATGTGCCGGGCCCGCGGTTCGCACCCCTCGAAGCCCTCCGCTCCCCGGAACCCTCCGCCACCTCAGAACCCGCCGCCTCCGAAGTCCCCGCCACCCCCGAAGTCCCCTCCCCCGCCGAAATCGCCGCCGCCCCCGAAGTCGCCGAAGTCCCCGGAGTTGAAGTCCGCCCCCGACAGGTCGCCCCCTTCGTAGCCGCCGCCGAAGTCGCCGTAGCCGGAGCCGTAGTCCGCCGCGTACGCGGGCCCCGCCATCATGCTGCCCAGCAGTGTGCCGACGAGCAGGCCGGGCAGGATGCCGCCGCCGAAGTAGCCGCCCGCCCAGGGGCCGTAGGCCGGGCCCGCGTCCCAGTACGGGCGGCGGCCCTGGTCGGTGTCGACCTCGCGCATCACCGGGTCACGGCCGTCGGCGAGGCGGGTCGCGTCGGCCGCGCAGACCGGGACCTCGCGCGCGGCGCCGCCCGGGGGCGTCCAGGTGGCGTCGGTGACCGAGGGGCCGTGGCGCGGGTCGAAGAAGCAGGGCACCCGGCGCTCGGGCAGCGGCCGGTGCTCGCGGCGGGCGGCGAGCTGGGCGAGCGAGAAACGGCCGTCCTCCAGGGCCTGGGTGACGGCCCGCACCTCCTCGGGCCTGGTCGCGGCCGCCATCAGCGACTTCGCCTGGTCGTAGGCGTCCAGCGCCCGCTCGTAGTCCGCGCGCATGGCGTCGTCGGCGCCCGCCTCGGCGGGGTGGAAGTCGAGCCGGTCCAGTTCCTCGCCGAAGGCGGTGATGTCCTCGTCGACCACCACCCGCAGCTTCTCCAGCGCGGCCCGCTGCTCCTCCGCGTGCCTGCGCCGGTTGCGGCGGACGAGGGTGTACGCCCCCGCGCCACCGGCGACGAGCACGGCACCCACGGTGACCAGCGCGGTCGTCGACACGCCGTTGCCGTCCTCGCCCGAGGAGGTCCAGGTGGAGGGGGCCGAGCCGCCCATGTTGGTGAGCGCGGCGGTCGTGAAGTCGGTGAGCTGGGTCTTCGTGTCGGACTCGCCCGCGACGGTGGTGACGAGGTTGCGTACGGCGCCGGTCGACAGCACCGAGGAGTCGGCCCGGGCGTCGAAGGCGTCCCCGAGCCGGACCGCGTACAGCCCGGTGATCCCGGTCGCGGTCCGCAGCTTCGTGAAGAGCGTCTGCTTGGGGTAGTCGGCCGGCAGCACCACGACGAAGAGCGGCTTGTCGGCGTCCTCGATCTGCTTGGCCAGGGCGTCGGCGTCCGAGGAGGACAGCTGGTCGGAGGCGGCGGGGTCGACGTAGACGGGGTTCTTGCGGAGGGCTTCGCCGATGGTGGAGACGCTGGTGGCCGCGGCGGCGGGCGGCGCCCACAGCGCGGCCAGGGCCAGGAGCACCAGGGCGACCAGCAGTCCCGGGAGGCTTCGGGTCCGTACGGCGGCCCGAGCGGAGGCCTTCATACTTCGACGCTACCCGAAGCCTCCCGAAACGGACCTGTCAGGCGGCGCGCCAAGCCGCCGTCAGCTTCTCCACCGCCGCTCCGTAGCGTCCGGTGAGCAGGAGGTGGTCGGCGTCGGCGAAGGGTCCGGCGAGCCCGGCGGTGACCCCCTTGGCCTGCACGATCAGGCGTGCCTTGGCGACCAGCGCCCGCCCGGCCTCGTCGGCCCCGGCCCGCTCCGCCGCCCGGGCCGCGAGCCCGAGCGCCTTGAGCGTGGTCAGCCCGCCCGCCGGGACCTTGGTGAGGGTCGTCAGGCCCCAGCCGTACGGGAACTGCGGATCGTACGACGGGTCGCCGACGTTGATCGGCAGCTGGGCCTCCGACTTGGGCCAGGTGACCGGGAGTTGGCCGGTGAAGGGCCGCTTGCCGTAGAGGACGTCGGCGACGCCGTCGCCCTCGGTGCCGGGCAGCCAGGAGGCGACCAGGGAGTCGATCTCGCCGAGCCGGTCGCCGATCAGCTGCGGCCGCCCCGAGACGATCAGCACCACGCACTTCATGGCCGCGCACACCGTGTCCACGGCGGCCTTGTCGGCGGCGGACAGCTCCAGGTCGTGGCCGTTGCCGACGTCACCGACGCCCTCGGCGTACGGGGTCTCCCCGACGACGACCACACCGACGTCGTAGCCGCTCGTCGGGGCGGAGGCGTCCTTCGAGTACGTCAGGGTCGCGGAGTTCTTCCGCAGGGCCTCCAGGATCGTCGTGCCGGGCACGGTGGCGCCGGAGGAGCCCTGCCAGGTGACGGTCCAGCCGCCGGACTGGTTGCCGATGTCGTCGGCGTTGGATCCGGCGACGTACACCTTCTGTGTCCTGGCGAGGGGCAGCAGGCCCTGGTCGTTCTTCAGCAACACCTGGGATTCGGCGGCCGCTTGACGCGCGACGGCCCGGTGCTTCTGTGATCCGATCGCCGAGGCGCCGCTCGTGTCGGCGTACGGCTTCTCGAAGAGCCCGAGCCTGAACTTCTGCGTGAGGATGCGCGATACGGCGTCGTCGACCCGCTTCTCGCTGACGCGCCCGGCGTGGACCTCGGCGAGCAGTGCGGTCTGGAAGTCCCGGTAGGCGTACGGGACCATGACCATGTCGACGCCGGCGTTGACCGAGGTGCGGACGTCAAAGGCGCGGTCGCCGGGGATCTGGTCGATGCCGTCCCAGTCGCTGATGACGAACCCGTCGAAGCCGAGGCGTTGTTTGAGCACACCGTTGATCATGTCGGCGCGGGCGTGCATCTTGACCGGCCCGAGGCCGTCGCCGACGACGTCGAGGGAGGAGTACGACGGCATGACCGTACCGACGCCCCGGTCCACGGCGGTCTCGTACGGCGCGAGGTGCACCGCCTCCAACTGCCCCCGGGTGACGGTCGTGACGCCCTGGTCGATGGTGTACGTCCCGGTCGTGGAGGAGCCGTAGGCGGTACCGCCGTCGCCGACGAAGTGCTTGGCGGTGGCGAGAACCTTGTCGTTCCGGTCCAAGTCCTTGCCGTTACGGGCGCCTTGGAGGCCCTGAATGATCGTCTCCAGGGACTCGACGAGAGCCGGGTCCTCGCCGAAGGACTCGTAGGAGCGGCCCCAGCGTTCGTCGCGGGTGACGCAGAGGCAGGGGGCGAAGTCCCAGGGGATGCCGGTGGCGCGGACCTCGGCGGCGGTCACCGCTCCTGTCTGCTGGACGAGTTGGGGGTCCCTGGTCGCGCCGAGTCCGATGTTGTGGGGCATGACGGTGGCGCCGACGAGGTTGTTGTGACCGTGGACGGCGTCGACACCGTAGATGAGGGGGATCTGGAACCGCGTTGCCCGCGCCCGGAGTTGGAAGGAGTCGATCATCCTGGCCCAGGCTTCCGGGGTGTTGGGCGTCGGTGTGGACCCACCGCCCGAGAGCAGCGAGCCGAGGGCGTACGCGGTGACGTCGCCGCCCGTTCCGACGGCACCGCGCTCCGCCTGGGTCATCTGGCCGGCCTTCTCCTCCAGGGACATCCGGGACAGGAGGTCGGCGACGCGCTGTCGTACCGGCAACTTGCTGTTCAGGTACGGCAGTCCGTGCGCGTCGATGACGACCTGCGGGGTCTCGGCGGGGGCCTTGGCGCCGGTGACGGTGAGCCGGAGGGGGATGGTTTCGGCGGCCTCGGCAGCCTTCTCCTTCAGGGTCGGGACCTGGACGGTCCGGGTGGTGCCGGAGGCCGTACCGGCCGGGAAGGTGAGGGTGCCGGAGACGGGGGTGTAGTCCTTGCCGGGCTCGGCGGTGCCGGTGGTCGCGGTCTCGTAGGCGACGGTGACGGGTTCGTCGAGGGGCGCGGAGCCGGTGGTGGCGACGGTGACCTTCACGGTCGCGGTCTTCCCCTGCGCGACCGGGTAGACGGCGGAGTCGGTGGTGACGTTCGCGCGCAGGGACTGGTCGGCCCTGCCGTACAACTCGACGTCGTCCATGGCGAATTGGCCGGGGGCGCCGACGGGGAGGGTGAGGGCGTATCCCCAGGTCTCGGTGAGCCCGAGGACGTGGTCGATCCCGCCGACCGGCTGGTAGTCCGTCCGGTAGACGAAGTCGGTGAAGGGGATCTCGATCTGCTTCCAGCCGGTGAAGTCGTCGGTGAAGGAGGTCGTCCACAGCTCGGAGGCCTCGCCGTTGGCGCCGCCGTCCTTGAGTTCGAAGGCGATCTTCTTGCCGTTGTTCTGGCCGTCCCACCAGAAGCGGATGCCCTGGTGGGCGGACCAGTCGTGGGCGGGTTCGGCGAAGGCGAAGTCGTGGGTGAAGCCGCCGTAGCCGCTGATGTCGTAGGTACCGGTGAGGACCTTGTCACCTTCGGGGGCGTCATCTCGACTGGTCAGCCGGAGAGTTGGCGGGTCGTCGGTGTCGCTGCCCCAGGTGAAGATGCCGCCGTCGGGTGGGCCGGCGAAGGGAACCTCGCCTTCGAAGCGGTCGACGGGGACGGGGGGTGGGTCGTCGGCCTGTGCCTGCGCTTGTGCCTGTGCTTGCGCCTGGGCCAGGGGCAGCAGGGCCGTCAGTAATGCGGCGGAGGCGAGCAGGGCGGTTCTTCGTACGGAACGCATGGAGCTTCCCCCTTGGCTCTCGTGGCTTCCCTCACGTCGTGATGTAACTGGCGGCCCAGAGACCGTCAAGGCACCGCACAGCCCCAGAACTCACACCACACGACTTTGCCCGGTTCCCGTTCCCGCACGCCCCACTTGTCGGCCAGCGCGGCCACGAGCAACAGGCCGCGCCCCCGCTCGTCGTCCGGCCCCGGCGTCGGCGTCCTGACGTCACCCGGGCCACTGTCGTGCACCTCGACCTGGAGGACCCCGTCGGCGGCGAGGGTGAGGCTGAGGCGGAAGCAGCGGTTCGGGGGAACGCCGTGCAGAAGGGCGTTGGTGGCGAGTTCACTCACACAGAGCAGGACGTCGTCCTGACGGTGGGTCACCTTCCAGTCGGAGAGGGTGACACGAGTGAAGTCCCGGGCGACGGCGACCGACCTGCGGTCTCGGGGGTAGAGGGCGATGCGGTTCACGGGACGAATGTCACAGGGGGTGACTATGGTGGGGCAGAGAGTGGAGTCGTAGTTCTGATTACTACGACTCCACTACGAGGACTTGGGGTGCGGACGGGGGAAGGGGTTGGCCATGCCCAAGAAGGTCGGTTCATGGCACATGGTCGGCGCGCTGGTGGCGCACTACCGGAAACAGGCTCGCCTGACACAGGAGCAGTTCGCGGAGTCGGCGAACCTCCACGTCGACACGGTGGGGTCGATCGAGCAGGGACGGCTGGCACTTCAGCCGGATCGGGCGGAACAGTTCGACGAACTGCTCGGCACGAAGGGTGCGTTGGCGTTGCTCGTGGAGCGGATGCCGGTGCGGGAGAAGGTGGTGCAGTTCGCGCAGTCGTTGGTGGACCATGAGCAAGAGGCCGTGGGAATCCTGTCGTTCCAGAGCCTGGCGGTGCCCGGGCTCCTCCAGACCCGCGACTACTGCCGAGCCGTCTTCGGCTACCGGTACCCGGCCATCGGCACGGAGACGGCCGAACAGTGGGTGAACGCCCGCATGGAACGGCAGTTGGTCTTCGAGCGGGAGCGGCCTCCGGTGTGCCACTTCGTCATCGAGGAAAGCGTCCTGCGGCGGCAGGTCGGCGGCCCGGAGGTGATGCGGGAGCAGTTCCGGCAGATCCTGGAGTACACCGAGCCGGTCCACATGAGCTTTCAGATCATGCCGATGGACCGGGCGCCGCACGCCTGTCTCGACGGCCCCATGGTGCTGTTGGAAACTCCCGAGCACGAGCTTCTCGTCTACCTGGAAGTCCAGCGCGCCAGCTTTCTCGTCGATGATCCAGATGAGGTCAGCGACTACCACCTCCAGTATGGAATGCTGCGGTCACAGGCCCTCTCACCGGACGAGAGCGTGCGCTTCCTGCACGGATTGCTAGGAGACCGATGAGCACCGCACTGCAGTGGTTCAAGTCCAGCTACAGCGGCAGCCAGGGCGGCGACTGCGTCGAGGTCGCCACCCAGCCGTCCGCCATCCACATCCGCGACTCCAAGACCCCCGGCCCCAACCTCACCGTCACACCCGGCACTTGGGCCGCCTTCGTGGAGCTTGCCCGGAGAGCATGACCGTCGACGGGGGATACGACTGGACGAACGAGCACGAGAAGGCCGTCTACCAGAGGGCCGTCCTCGACTGTCTCGGCGACGGACGGCCTGGCGAGCTGCTGGCGTTACGGCCGGCGATCACGCCCCAGGCCGTCGCGGAGACGATGTGCTCGTCGCCGTACGTCGAGAGAGTGCTGGGCACGGATGAATTCGAGCCAGGGCATGCGCGTTACCGGACTGCCCATCGCCGCGCGGCTCTCCTCCGCTGGGCGATGCCCGCGTCCCGGTCGCCGCTGGAGCTGATCAGGTCCTGGAACTCCGGCAATTTCGCGGGGTACCTCGTGCTCTTCGCCATCAGCGGTGCGCTGCTCTCGACACCGGCTCACCCCTGGTGGTTCACCGTCCCGGGAGTCATCCTCGTCCTCTACCTTCTCGGCAGTCCCGGTCTGCGCTATCTCAGGTGGGTCAAGGGCCGTCTCATCGACACGGACCCTTGGCGGCTGCGCCGACGAGCCGTCCTCGCTCTGCTGATCACGCCCTGGACGTTCTTCGTGTGGATCGAGGAAATCACAGCGGAGAAGAGCTGGCTCGACGAGTTGCGCGAGAGACTCCCCGATGAGGTGATGCGCGCCGTCGAAGACCTCCTCGGGGAGGATCTCGACACACTCCTCGTGCTCCAGGACCACGACGGTCTGCGTTCCCCCCGCCAGAACTCCTACTTCGTCAGGAATGCCTCGGCCGCCGAACTCGCCCGGAAGATGGGCCAGCTGTCCGGCGGGGCCATCGCTCTGAGCGGGCCGCGCGGAGTGGGCAAGACCACGCTCATGGAACACGGCGTGCGGCACGAGGATTTCGCGGTCTTCGCCCACGCTCCGGCGACCTACGCGCCGTACGACTTCCTGGCCTCCTTGTTCGTGAGTGTCTGTCGGCGGTACATCGTCAGGGCGGGTTACGAAGCGCCGAAGTTCGACCGGCTGTCGTATCTCCACCGGGCGCTGGACCGGGGGGTGCGACCGCTAGGACGCTGGGCAAGACGGTTCGTCCGCGTTCTGCCGGTTGTCGTCCTCCTCGGTCTCGGTCTGACCGCGGGGATACTGCACTGGTTCGAGCGGTTCGGAGAATCGGAGGCATGGCGGAGCTGCGTCGGGGTCTGGCATCGGACCGTGGGCCTCACCGACGACGTCGCCGTGGGCAGGGCACCAGCGACGGCCCTGCTGCTCGCGTTCGCGGGGCTCACATGGTGGATGCTGCTCCGGTTCTCGCCTGCGGGAAGGATGGTGAGGGGAGCGGGCTCGACGCTCATGGTGTGCGTTGTCATCGCGCTCCTCTTCGGTCCTTTCCTCTCCCTCGCATGGGACGACGAGTTCCGCCGTCAGGTCGAGGCCTCCTCCGGCAACCCGCCGCTGTTGCTTCTGATAGTCCTCTGGCTCGTCTCCCTCATAGAGGGCAACGACCAAGATCCGCCACTGCGCATCGGTGCATGGACGGTGAGCAAGAAACAGTTCTGGATCCCCCTCGCCATCCTGCTTCCTTTCGTACTCCTGGCCGCGCTCGCCCTCAACCCGTCCTCACGCGCACCCTTCACCGACCGCGACCACCCCATCCGCATCGGCGCGTTCCTGCTCGGGCTGCTCCTCATCAAGCTCATGCGGAAGCGCTGGTCCTTCCTCAGCCCCGCCCCCCGTCTCGTCACCACCTGCCGCAACCACCTCTACCGCCTCCAGACCGTCCAGAGCTCCAGCGCCGCCTTCACCACCGGCGCCACCCAGCTCCTCACCCTCGGCTCCTCGCACACCTCGTCCGTGACCACGGTCCCGCCCAACTACCCGGCGCTCGTCGGCGAGTTCAAGCAGCTGCTCACGGAGATCGGGCGCGACGAACACGGAAAGGGCAACCGTGTCGTCGTCGCCATCGACGAGGTCGACCGGCTCGGCAGCGACACCCAGGCCCTCGCCTTCCTCGCCGAGATCAAGGCGATCCTGGATGTGCCGCATGTCCACTACCTGATCTCCGTCGCCGAGGACGTCGGCGCGACCTTCGTACGGCGGGGGCTGCCGAACCGGGACGTGACCGACAGCTCGCTGGACGACGTGGTCCATGTGCGCCGGTGCACGCTCACCGAGTCCGCGGAGATACTCAAGAAGCGGGCGCCCGGCATCGGCGAGGCGTACATCGTGCTGGCGCACGCGCTGTCGGGCGGCATCCCGCGGGATCTGATCCGCTACGGGCGTCGGCTGCTGGAGATCCAGGTCCGCGAGGAATGGTCCGAACTCACCGACGTGGCCCAGACGTTGATCGTCGAGGAGCTGTCGGAGACGCTCGCCGGATTCCGTACGCTCCTCGCCAAGCAGCAGTGGTCACCCGGGACGCAGGAAGTCCTCGGGTCGTTCCGGAGTCTCGCGGCGCACCTCAGGGTCGCCTGCCCCTGCCAGGAACCGATGGACCAACTGCGCGGCGCGCTCGCGCACTTCGTGGCGTACGACGTGGACGGCATCGGCATCCCCGAGGAGTCCCGCGTGCTCCTGGACGAGGCCGCGGCCTACGCCTACCTCTCCTTGGCCCTGCTCGACATCTTCGGCCGGCCGGACTTCCCCCAGCGCCGTGCGGAGGCCTCGCGTCGCTCCCCCGACGGCAACCCCGATCTGCTCGCCGAGGCCCGTCAGGAGCTGGCCGTCTCGCCGTACAGCACGCGCCCGGTCATCGACGCCATCCGGCAGGCCTGGGAGCTGGCACCGGTGTCTCTGCAGGGGCCACGACCGACGGGCCTGATTCCGCCGCCCCGCGGCACGGCCTGTACCGCGGGGCATCACTCCGGCGTCTGATCTACTCCGCGGGCTGCACACCCGCCCGCAGCAGCCCGTACGTGTAAGCGTCCTCCAGCGCCTGCCAAGACGCCGCGATCACGTTCGGCGCCACGCCCACCGTCGACCACTCGCCCGTGCCGTCCGATGTGGAGATCAGGACGCGGGTCGTGGACTCCGTGCCGTGGACGCCCTCCAGGATGCGAACCTTGTAGTCGACGAGGTCGAGCTTGGCGAGCTGGGGGTAGATCTTTTCGAGGGCCACGCGCAGGGTGCGGTCGAGGGCGTTGACCGGGCCGTTGCCCTCCGCCGTGGCGACGATGCGCTCGCCCTTGGCGAAGAGCTTCACCGTGGCCTCGTTGGCGTGGGAGCCGTCGGGGCGGTCCTCGACGATCGCGCGCCAGGACTCGACGGAGAAGTACTTCAGCGGGCGGCCCTCGACCTCTCCGCGCAGCAACAGTTCGAAGCTCGCGTCCGCGGCCTCGTACGTGTAGCCCTTCAGCTCGCGCTCCTTGACCCGCTCGACCACCCGGCCGACCAGCTCGCGGTCGCCGCCGAGGTCGACGCCGAGTTCCTTGCCCTTGAGCTCGATGGAGGCGCGGCCCGCCATGTCGGAGACCAGCATCCGCATGGTGTTGCCGACCCGCTCGGGGTCGATGTGCTGGTACAGGTCCGGGTCGACCTTGATCGCGGAGGCGTGCAGGCCGGCCTTGTGGGCGAAGGCCGAGACGCCGACGTAGGGCTGGTGGGTGGAGGGGGTGAGGTTGACGACCTCGGCGATGGCGTGGGAGATGCGGGTCATCTCGCGGAGTTTGCCCTCGGGCAGGACCTTCTTGGCGTACTTCAGCTCCAGGGCCGCGACCACCGGGAACAGGTTGGCGTTGCCGACCCGCTCGCCGTAGCCGTTCGCCGTGCACTGGACGTGGGTCGCGCCCGCGTCCACGGCCGCGAGGGTGTTGGCGACCGCGCAGCCCGTGTCGTCCTGGGCGTGGATGCCGAGGCGGGCGCCGGTGTCGGCCAGCACCGTCGCCACGACCGCCTGGATCTGGGCCGGGAGCATCCCGCCGTTGGTGTCGCAGAGGATCACGACCGAGGCGCCGGCTTCCGAGGCCGCCCGTACGACGGCCTTCGCGTACTCCGGGTTGGCGCGGTAGCCGTCGAAGAAGTGCTCGCAGTCGACGAAGACCCGGCGGCCCTGGGCCTTCAGGAAGGAGACCGTGTCGCGGACCATCTCCAGGTTCTCGTCCAGCGTCGTGCGCAGAGCGAGTTCGACGTGGCGGTCGTGGGACTTGGCGACCAGGGTGATCACCTCGGCGCCGGAGTCCAGCAGGGCCTTGACCTGCGGGTCCTCGGAAGCCTTGGCCCCGGCCCGGCGGGTCGCGCCGAAGGCGACCAGCTGGGCGTGCTTGAAGTCGATCTCCTCGCGGGCACGGGCGAAGAACTCGGTGTCCCGCGGGTTGGCGCCGGGCCAGCCGCCCTCGATGAAGCCCACGCCGAAGTCGTCCAGGTGCCGTGCGATGGCCAGCTTGTCCGCGACGGTGAGGTTGATGCCCTCCCGCTGGGCGCCGTCGCGCAGGGTGGTGTCGAAGACGTGGAACTGATCGTCGAGCTCGCTGGTTGCGGTCATGGTCTCAAGGCTCCTGAGGATTGGATCTCGGTCGTACCGGAATGACCGGCTCCACCGCCCTCACATACTCCCTCGCGCTCTCGCCTCCGGCTGCGGGTGGGCCAGAAAAGCGAAAAACCTCTCGCGGGTGCGAGAGGTCTGCGCGCGGGTCGAGGACGACGGTGTCCGCCCGTACCTGGTCGTACGTGGCGGTCACTGCGGACCGGCGCGCCTGCTGCCAATAATCATGGCGAACGAGAGCACGGGGGCAGTCTGGCACAACCCCCGTGCCCCGCTCACGCCTGTCTCAGGATGCGGTCGGTCACTTCAGGTGACGGACATAGACGTGGGTGGTGAAGTCGGTCTGCCCGGCGTCCTCGGGTACCAGGTCGTTGGCCCAGCTGCTGAAGGCGACCGTACGGCCGTGCCGGTCGATCACCGGGAAGTCGACCCCGTAGTTGCCCGACGGGCCACCGTCCACCGCGGGGCTGGCGAGCACCGTGCGGCCGGTGCGCAGGTCGCGGACGTACGCCTGGCGGGTGTGGCCGGCGTCCGCGTCGGCGACGTAGACGAGGTGCCTGCTGTCGGCGCTGAGCTGCGGGTACGCGGTGTACCCGGCCGGGTCGGCGGCGTCGATCCGGCGCACCTGCCCGGTCTCCAGGTCCCGTACGAAGACGTTGTGCCCCTTGTTGGTGTCGTCCGGGGTCAGCTGCGAGTCCAGCGAGTTGAAGACCATGTACCGGCCGTCCGCGCTGACCTGCGGGAACTCGGTCTGTGCGTCGGAGACCTTGCCGTCGGGCGCCTTGTCGGCCTGGATCAGCTCGCCGGTACGCACGTCCCGGACGTAGGCGTCGCTCCAGTCGCCCGAAGTGGGGTACGGGACGAAGAACTGGTAGCCGACCCGGCCGCCGTCCGCGCTGATGGTCGGGCGGGTGGCCGCGGACTTCCAGGCGCCCTCGCCCGGCACCTGGCTGACGCGGACCCGCTCCCCGGTCCGGAGGTCGAGCCGGTAGATCCTGGTCGACCGGTCGCCCGCCGGCCCCTCCCAGCCGGTGTGGAAGGCGGAGAAGGCGAGGTAACGGCCGTCGGCGCTGAGGGCGGGCTGGCCTGCGGTGGTGTAGCCCGCCTCCGGGTCGACGGCGTCGTCTGCCCGCCGGACGTCTCCTGTCCTCAGGTCCTTGATCCAGATGTGGTCGTCGGCGGTGTACGCCAGATACCGGCCGTTCCCGCTCAGGGAGAGGCTCCCGACCCCACTCTCCCCGACGGTGCTCGCCAGCCGGGTGGTGCCGGTCCTGAGGTCGCGTACGAAGGCGTCGGCGGCGCCGTCGGTGTCGTGCGCGACGAGGTTTTCGGCGTGGGAGACGAAGGCCACGTAGCGGCCGTTCGCGCTCAGGGACTGGTCGCCGGAGGAGGCGTCGCCCTCCGTGCCGTCCGGGGCCACGGTCACCTTCTCGGTGTACGGGCCCCCGGGGGCGGCGCTCGCCGTGGGCGCGGCGAGGACCGCGGCGGCGACGGCGGCGATCGCCGTCAGGTACGTCTTGCTGTGCATGGTTGTCCCCCGTGATCGGTCGTTGTCATTGCACTGTCCGCAGGAACACGTCCGACACCCCGTTGGTGTCCCCTTCCACCAGATCGGGTGATGCCGACTCGAAGGCGACGACCGTGCCGTCCGCGTTGACGGAGGGGTGTCCGGCCGGGAGGTCGTTGCGGCCGCCCAGGCGGTCGACGCTGATCAACTGCTTCTTTCCGGTGGCGAGTTGGAGCCAGTACACGGAACGGCCCGAGGTGTACGCCACAGCCGTGCCGTTTCCGGCGAGTGAGGGCTGGGTGCCCTTGACGCGGGTCGTGGTGCCGGTGTCCAGGTCGCGGACGGCGATCCGGGAGCCCCGCTGGAAGGCGACCTTGCGGCCGTCCTCGCTGATCGACGGGGCCGAACCGGTGCCCAGCGCCGACAGGGCGCCGGTGTCCAGGTCACGGACGTACACGGAGCCGCCCTGCTCGAAGGCGATGTACTGGCCGTTGTAGCTGATGGCCGGGTGCCCGGCCGGCTCGTCGGTGGGCGCGCTGACCACGTCGGTCGTACCGCCGTTGAACTTGAAGCGGTAGACGCGGGGTTGGGGCGCGGGGTCGGTGTCCGTGGCGGGCAGGGTCGCCGCGTAGGTGATCCACTGGCAGGAGGGGTCCACCGCGGGCTGTCCCATCCAGGTGAAGCGGACGCCCTGGTAGGAGCCGATGCCGGTGAGCTTGCCGACCGAGCGGTTGCGGACGTAGACCTCCGGAGCGCCGTCGGACTCGAGTGGGGCGACATAGCCGACCATGCGGCCGCTGGAGCAGGGGGTGCCCTGCGAAGACGGCTTCTGGGCGGGCGAGTTGACCTGGGAGACACCGGCGGGCGTGTTGACGAACACGCTCCCGCCCGACCTGAAGGCGACGACCTTGTTCTCCCCCATCACCGGGTCGTACGACGCTCCGTCCGGCCTGGTGAGCCGTTCGGTGACGGAGGGCATCGGGGCGGGGTTCCTGCGGAGTCCGCCGGAGAAGACGAAGACGTCGGACTCCTTGTTGGTGTCGCCCGGCACGAGGTGGGAGGCGTCCGAACTGAACACCACCGCACGGCCCTTGGCGGCCAGCGAGTAGTCCGTCACCTGGGCGGCCCAGGGCAGGGCGGCTCCGCGCAGGCCCGTGCGCAGGTCCCGCACCCGCGTGCCGTCCTCGCCCGAGACGACGGCGTACCGGCCGTCCGCGGTGGCCGTCGCGGCGGTCCCGTCGGCCACCCGTCGTGAGGCGCCCGTGCGCAGGTCGTGGACGTACACCCCGCCGTCGGCGTCCAGCAGGACCCGTCGGCCGTCCGCGGTGATGCGGATCAGATAGGCGGCACCGAGGCCCACGTCGACCTGGGTCCGCTCGCCGGTCGTCCGGTCCTTGACGAAGACGTCGCTCGGATCGGGGCCTTCCACGTCGCCGCGGATCGAGTAGGCGACCCGCTTGCCGTCGCCGCTCACCGAGGCCCCGCCCTTCCGGCCCTCCTCGGCGGGCGAGATCAGCTCGTCGGTGCCGGTGGCCGTGTCGCGGACGTACAGGAGGCGGGTGTTCTCCGTCGCGTTGCGGTTGCCGATGGTGTAGGCGACGTGCGTGCCGTCCGGACTGATGGACTGCACATCGCCCAACTCGTTGCGGTCGGGCGGGTTCTGGGGCCACAGCGGCTGCGAGACGCCCGTGGCGCGGTCGTAGAGGTACGGCACCGAGAAGCGGCGTCCGGCCGAGTAGGCGAGGCGGCTCCCGTCGGCGCTCAGCAGCGGCGATCCGTAGGCGTACCCGGGACCGAGGTCGATCGCGGTGAGTTCGCCGGTGGCCAGGTCCTTCACGCGCAGGCACTGGATGATCGGTTCGCAGCCGAAGCTCGGCGCGGTGGAGGTGAACGCCGCGTACCGGCCGTCCGCGCTGAGCACGGCCCCGTACGACGGCCCGTCCCCCTGCGTCCCGTCCGCCGCCGTACTCGCCCGCACCGTACGGGACTTGTCGGGCCCGGCCGCCGCGACCGTCGCGGACGTCCAGGCGAGGGAGAGCGCAACCACCGTACCCAGGGCGGCCCTTGACGTGGCGGACATCAGCGCGCCCCCCAACGGAACACGTCGGACACGCCGTTCGTGTCCCCGGCGACGACGTCCGCGTCCGCGGTGGACCAGACGACCGAGCGGCCCCGGTCGGCGACCGAGCCGTCGGCCGCGCTGCCGTGTCCGACGCGGATCCGGTGTCCGCCGTGCAGCAGCCAGAGGTCCGACTGCGCGTCCTGGAGCAGGAGTCGGCGCCCGTCGGGGCTCACGGCCCGTACCCTGACGCCGGGGAAGTGCTGGACCCGGCCGGTGCGCAGGTCCCGTACATAGGAACCGTCCGCCGAATCCATCGCCAGGACACGGCCGTTGGCGCTCAGCTGCACGACGGTCGAGGCGGTGCCGTCGTCGGCCTCGGTCCGCGTGCCCGTGGTCCGGTCGGCGACCCAGACGTCTCCGGTGCCGTGGTCCTGGTAGGCGACCCGGCGGCCGTCACCGCTGATCGACGGGTTGCCCATGTCCCGGGCGGTGTCGGCGGGGCCCGTGCTGACGGTCTCGGTGGTGCCGGTGACCCGGTCGTACAGGTCGACACGGGTGGGGAACTCCGGGTGCCCGGACCAGGTGTAGGCGATGTAGCGCCCGTTGGCGCTGATCTCCGGAGAGCTCGCGGTGTCCCGGCCGTTGCCCCCGACCCGGGTCCTGGTGCCGGTGGTCAGATCGGTCAGGAAGACGTTGATGGTACGGCTGCCCCAGTCGGTGTACGTCGCCCAGCGGCCGTCGGCACTGAGCCGGGGCGTGCTCAGCGCGTTCTCCATCTTGGTGACCTCGCCGGTGCGCAGGTCGCGGATGTACGCGTACGTGCCCGGGTGGGTGATGCCCTCGGGCACGAGGTTGGTGGCGGACGAACGGAACGCGAGGTAGCGGCCGTTGGGCGTGATGACGGCCCCGCCGGAGGCTCCGTCGCCCTGGGTGCCGTCGGCCGCGGTGCTGACGCGCTCGGTGCGGGGCGCGGCGACGGCCTGCGTGGTGGTGAGCGCGAGCAGCAGCGCGGCTCCCGCGCCGGCTAAGGAAACTGCGGACACACGTCTGGCTCTGGACATGCTTCCCCCTGATGGTCCCCGTGGCGCTTGTGGTCCTTTCGAGGCAAACGCACCCCTCACCACAGGGTCAATCGGCCTTATTGCGTACAACCCGGGCGGGAGGTCACGCGTCCGCGAGAAGGCTCTCCTCCAGGAACTCCCGTACGTGGCCGAGAATCGTCCCCCGGTCGGTGCCGCGCAGACCGATCGCCACATGGATGGAGAAGCCGTCCAGGAGCGCCCGCAGCCGGGCCGCGAACCGGTCCGGGTCGACCGCCCGGAACTCCCCCCGGGACACGCCTTCCGCGAGCAGCGCGACCAGGTCGCGGTGCCAGGCGCCCTCGATGGCGGCCTGGCGCTCGCGCGCATCGTCGTCGGCGTTCTGCGAGCGGTTCCAGACCTCCAGCCACAGGGTCCAGTGCGGGTCGCGGTGGCCGTCGGGGACGTACAGGTCGACGTAGGCGTCGAGCCGTTCACGGGCCGACGCGGTACGGGTGAGCAGCCGGCCGCGCTCCACGCCGAGCCGTCCCTCGCTCCACTCCAGGGTCTGGAGCAGCAGTTCGTCCTTGGTACGGAAGTAGTAGAGGAGGTGCCCGCTGCTCATGCCGACCTCCCGGCCGAGCCCCGCCATGGTGAGCTTCTCCAGCCCACGCGCGGCGATCATCTCCATGGCGGCGGCGAGAATCCGGTCGCGGGGCGGGGCGGGGGTGCGGCGGGGGGTGCTCATACGGCGGTGATCCGTACGGCGTCGGGCAGGAAATCCGTCTCGTACGCGCCGGTGCAGTCGGCGTACAGGGTCGCCACCACCGAACCGCACTCCGCGCACAGGGAGTTGGGCCCCTCGCGCCCGGGCGGACCGCAGCAGCCGATCTCATCGAGAGCCGGGTTGTCGGTCAGGTGGGCCCGGCTGTCCTCGGGGTGGGTCACCAGGGTGCCGCGCGGCCCGGCGGACATCAGACACCCCTCCCCGGACGGCTCCGGGTCCACCGCGTACGCCCCGCGCGGCACGGTCGCCGGAGGGTGCCGGGAGCCGTCGGGGTTCTTGTAGCCCTCGTACACCGGCCGGGGCGGCACCTCGGGCAGGAGCCGCAGCGGCCCGGTCAGCGGGCTTGCGCAGGTGGCGCAGGTCAGCACGTTCATCCCTACGTTCTACCGGACCACGGCACGTGGCTGCTGCTGGGTGATGCAGTGGACGCCCCCGCCGCTCGCGAAGATCGTCCGGGCGTCGACCGTCGTCACCGTGCGCTCGGGGAAGAGCCGGCGGAAGATGCCCACCGCGATCTCGTCCCGCGGGTCGTCGAAGGCGCAGAGCACGAGGCCGCCGTTGCAGAGGTAGTGGTTGATGTAGGAGTGGTCGACCCAGTGGCCGTCGGCCTCCAGGGCGGTCGGTGCGGGCACCTCCACGACCTCAAGAGCCCGCCCCCGCGCGTCCGTCGCCGACTTCAGCAGTCCTACGACCTCCTTGGTCACCTCGTGGTCCGGGTGCGCGGGGTCGGGCTGGACGTGGGCCACGACCACGCCCGGGCGGGCGAACGCGGCGACGATGTCGACATGGCCCTGGGTGCCGTACGTGCCGTAGTCGGCGGTCAGTCCGCGCGGGAGCCAGATCGCCTTGCGGGTGCCGAGCTTGGCGTGGATCTCCGTCTCGACCTGCTCGCGGGTCCAGCCGGGGTTGCGGCCCGCGCCGAGCTGGACGGTGTCGGTGAGCAGGACGGTGCCCTCGCCGTCGACGTGGATCGCGCCGCCCTCGTTGACGAGCGGGCTGCTCAGCACGGGTACTCCCGCCAGGTCGGCCACCTGGCGGGCGATCTTGGAGTCGTGCTCCCAGCGGGCCCAGTCCTGGCCGCCCCAGCCGTTGAACACCCAGTCCACGGCGGCGAGTCGCCCCTGGTCGTCCTGGACGAAGGTCGGGCCGATGTCCCGCATCCAGGCGTCGTCGAGTTCGCGTTCCACCAACTCGACGTCCGGACCGAGCAGTTCGCGCGCGGAGTCCCCGTGGCCGGGGCCGTGCACCATCGTCACCGGCTCGAAGCGGCGCACCGCGCGGGCCACGGCCGCCCAGGCGGCGCGGGCATCGGCCAGCTCCCGGTCGTCGGTGAAGGTCGGGTTGGGGCCGGGCCAGGCCATCCAGGTGCGGTCGTGCGGTGCCCACTCGGGGGGCATGCGGTAGGTCATGACACGTCCCAAGTCCTAGAGGAAGTAGAGGCGGTTGAGGGATACGGACTCGGCCGGTTCGGAGTGCAGCGGCTCGCCGTCCAGCGTGACCAGCCCCGTGCGCTGGTCCACCTCCACCGCTCCGGTACGGGAGTTGAGGAGCAGGTCGGCCGGGCCGATCCCCCGGGTACCGCGGACGGCGACCCTGCGCCGCCGGGTCGGCATCGAGTCGGCGCCCTGGTCCAGGGCCGCCTGCGCGACGAACGCGACCGACAACTCGGCGGGCGCGACGCCGTGCGCGCCGAACTGCGGGCCCATCACGAGGGGTTCGCAGGTGTCGGTGGCCGCGTTGGGGTCGCCGACCACGCCGTAGGCCGGGAATCCCGCCTTGAGGACGAGCTGCGGCTTGGCGCCGAAGTACTCCGGCCGCCACAGCACGAGGTCGGCCAGCTTGCCGACCTCGATGGACCCCACCTCGTGCGAGAGCCCGTGGGCGATCGCGGGGTTGACGGTCAGCTTGGCGATGTAGCGCAGGACGCGTTCGTTGTCGTGATCCTCCGGCGCCCCGAACTCGGCCTTCATCTTCCCGGCCATCGCGAAGGTACGGCGGACCGTCTCACCGGCCCGTCCCATGCCCTGCGCGTCCGAGGAGGTGATGCCGATCGCGCCCAGGTCGTGCAGGACGTCCTCGGCGCCCATGGTCCCGGCGCGGATGCGGTCGCGGGCCATGGCGGCGTCGCCGGGCAGGTCGGTCTTGAGGTCGTGGACGGAGACGATCATGCCGTAGTGCTCGGCGACGGCGTCCCGTCCGAAGGGCAGCGTGGGGTTGGTGGAGGAGCCGATGACGTTCGGGACGCCGGCCATCTTCAGGACGTTCGGGACGTGGCCGCCGCCGCAGCCCTCGATGTGGAAGGCGTGGATGGTGCGGCCCTCCAGGACCCGCAGGGTATCCTCCACCGACAGGCACTCGTTCAACCCGTCGCTGTGCAGGGCGACTTGGACGTCGTACTCCTCGGCGACGCGCAGCGCGGTGTCCAGCGCGCGGGTGTGGGCGCCCATGTCCTCGTGCACCTTGAACCCGCAGGCGCCGCCCTCGGCGAGGGCCTCGACGAGCGGTGCGTCGTGGGAGGACGAACCCCGGCCCAGGAAGCCGATGTTGACGGGCCAGGCGTCGAAGGCGCCGAAGGCGTGCCGCAGGGCCCAGGGCGAGTTGACGCCGACGCCCCATACCGGGCCGAACTCCTGCCCGATGATCGTGGTCACGCCGGATGCCAGCGAGGCCTCCATGATCCGGGGCGAGAGCAGGTGCACGTGGGTGTCGACGGCTCCGGCGGTGGCGATGAGCCCCTCGCCGGAGACGATGGACGTACCGGTGCCGACGACGACGTCCACCCCGTCGAGGGTGTCGGGGTTCCCGGCCCGCCCGATGGAGCAGATCCGCCCTTCGCGGATGCCGATGGAGACCTTCCGGATCCCCTGCACGGCGTCGATCACGACGACATTGCTGACGACGACGTCACAGGTCTCCCGCACGGCCGCGGCCTTGAGATGCAGCCCGTCCCGCGCGGTCTTCCCGAACCCGGCGAGGAACTCGTCCCCGTACCGCTGCGAGTCGGCCTCGACGCGGATCGTCAGCCCGGAATCGCCGAGGCGGATGCGGTCCCCGGCGCGGGGGCCGTGGGTGGCCGCGTACTCGTGAGGGGTGAGCCGCCGCGACTCGGCGGGATGCCCTCCGGGCCGGCTCATCGGGCCACCTCCAGGTCGTGCGCGGCGGGCAGGCTCGTCGGGGAACCCGCGTGAGGGCGCGCGGGCCGACCCCACGAGAGCCCCGCTGCACGCCTCATCGGGCCGCCCCCAGGTCGTGCGCGGCGGGCAGGCGCGTCGGGGAAACCTCGTGAGGGCGCGCGGGCCGACCCCACGAGAGCCCCGCCGCACGCCTCATCGCGCCGCCTCCTCGTCGCGAACCCCCAGATACCCGCAGGCGGCAGCCCTCCGCAGCGCCTCCGCCTTCGCCCCCGGCGCGTCCAGCGCCCCGTCGACGAGCCCCGCGAAGCCGATCGCGATCCGCTCGCCCCCGATCGGCAGCAGGCCGACCTCGACGCTCTCCCCCGGCCCGAACCGCACGGAGGACCCGGCGGGGACGGCGAGCCGCATGCCGTAGGCGCGCTCCCGGGCGAAGTCCAGGCGCGGGTTGGCCTCGAAGAAGTGGAAGTGGGAGGTGACGGAGACGGGCACGGTGGCCGTATTGGTGACGGTCAGCCGTACGACCGCCGCGGGCTCCTCGTGCGCGGGCCCCGGCAGAAGCTCGCCCGGGGCCGCGCCGCCGAGCCCGCCCCCGATCGGATCGGTGACCACCGCGAGCCGCGACCCGTCGTCGAAGACGGCCTCGACATGCACCTCGGTGACGACGTCGGCGACTCCGGGCAGCACGTCGTCCGGCCCGAGCACAGCCCGCGCGGCCTCGATCGCCTCGGCGAGCCGCGCCCCGTCCCGCGCGGCCTCGCACACGGCGTCCGCGATCAGCGCGGTGGCCTCCGGCACGTTGAGCCTGAGACCCCGGGCCTTCCTCGCCCGGGCCAGCTCGGCCGCCCCGAAGAGCAGCAGCCGGTCGCGTTCGGTGGGAGTCAGCCGCATGTCGTTCCCTCCTTTTAGAGCATTACTCTAAACATAGAAATCACACGACGGAAAGATTGACGGCAGACCATCGCACACATCACATTGAACGTCGCTCTAACTGAGGAGACACGTCATGCCGATGGAACAGCGCGGAGTCGACACCGTCCCCGAGGAGGAACGGACCAGCGGTCCACGGGACCTCGTCTCGATCCTGCTCGGATCCAACCTCTGCCTGGGCGTGATCGTCTTCGGCTGGCTGCCGCCCTCCTTCGGCCTGGGCTGGTGGGCCTCGGTCGCCTCGATCGTGGCCGGCACGGTCGTCGGCACGGTCCTGACCGCTCCCCTGGCCCTGATCTCGCTGCGCACGGCGACCAACCTGTCGACGTCCTCCGGCGCGCAGTTCGGCGTGCGGGGCCGCCTCGTCGGCTCGGTCGTCGGCCTTCTGCTCGCCCTCGGCTACACCGCGCTGACCGTCTGGATCGGCGGCGACGTGATGGTGGGCGTGCTCGGCCGGCTGACCGGGCTCCCGGCGAGCGGATGGTCGTACGGCGTGGTCTACGGGCTGCTGGCGGCGGCGACGGTCGCGGGCGCGGTGTACGGCTACCAGGTCCTGCTGGCCATGTCCCGGGTCCTCACCGTCGGCATGACGGCCCTGCTCGCCCTGGGCGTGGTCGCCTACGCCCCGCACTTCACGACCGGCGCGCTGCCGGAGGCGGGCGGCTATCTGCTGGGCGGGTTCTGGCCGACGTGGCTGCTGGCGGCGGTGGCGGCGGGGCTGTCGGGCCCCATCGCCTTCATCACCCTGCTCGGCGACTACACCCGCTACATCTCACCGGTCCGCCACACCTCCCGCCGGGTGCTGCACGCGACCTGGCTGGGCCTGATCGCCGGGCTGCTTCTCCCGCAGCTGTTCGGCACGTTCACGGCGTACGCGGCGCGCGCGGCGGCCGACTACGCGGGACCGCTGGTCGCGGCCTCCCCCGGCTGGTACCTGCCGCCGCTCCTGCTGGCCGCCTCCGCGGGCTCGGTCGGCAACGCGGGCCTGATGCTCTACTCCATGGGCCTGGACCTGGACGCGATCCTGCCGCGCGCGTCCCGGGCGCGGGCCACGTACACGGTCGCCGTGGTCGCGACGGCCTGTGTCTTCGTCGGCCACTACTACTCGTCCGCGCAGGACGCGATGACGTCCTTCGTCCTCCTGCTGACGGCGATCGGCACCCCCTGGGCGGTCATCACCCTGATCGGCTTCGCGCGGTGCCGCGGGGTGTACGACGCGGAGGCCCTCCAGGTGTTCAACCGCCGTTCCCGCGGCGGGATCTACTGGTACCGGGGCGGCTGGAACATCCCGGCGACGGTGTCCTGGGCGCTGGGCGCGGGGGTGGGCCTGCTGGCCGTGTCGCTGCCGTCGTACCAGGGACCGCTGCTGGGCCTGACCGGCGGGGTGGACTGCAGTTTCCTGCTGTCGGGCCTGGTGGGAGGGGTGGCGTACCGGTTGCTCGGACACCGCGCACCGGCCGCCCCGGCTCCGGACCCGGCGGACGTCCGCGCGCCCCGGACACCGGTCGCGGATCGGTGAACCGGTGTCGGGGCGGTGGGGCGAACGGGGCGGCGGTCAGCCGAGCTTGTGCATCCAGCCGTGCTTGTCCTCGGCCGTGCCCCGCTGGATGTCCAGCAGCGCCCGGCGCAGCCGCAGCGTGACCTCGCCCGGCTCGCCGCCCGACTGGCGCCACTCGGCGCCCTCGCGCTTGACCGTGCCGACCGGGGTGATCACCGCGGCCGTGCCGCAGGCGAAGACCTCGGTGAGGGTGCCGTTCTCGGAGTCGCGCTGCCACTGGTCGACGGAGACGCGGCCCTCCTCGGCGGTGTAGCCGAGGTCCCGGGCGACCGAGAGGAGCGAGTCGCGGGTGACGCCCTCCAGGATGGAGCCGGTCAGCGACGGGGTGACGATCTTGTCGCCGTAGACGAAGTACAGGTTCATGCCGCCGAGTTCCTCGACCCACTTGTGCTCGACCGCGTCGAGGTAGCAGACCTGGTCGCAGCCCTTCGCCGCGGCCTCCGCCTGCGCGAGCAGGGACGCCGCGTAGTTGCCGCCGGTCTTGGCGTCGCCGGTGCCGCCGGGGACGGCGCGGACGCGGTTCTCGGAGAGCCAGATGGTGACCGGCTTGACGCCGCCCGGGAAGTACGCACCGGCGGGCGAGGCGATGACCAGGAAGAGGTACTCGTTGGCGGGCTTCACACCCAGCCCGACCTCGGTCGCGATCATGAACGGGCGCAGGTAGAGGGACTCCTCGCCGCCATGCGCCGGCACCCACGCCTTGTCCTGCTGGACCAGGACGTCACAGGCCTCGATGAAGGTCTCGACCGGCAGCTCGGGCATGCCGAGACGGTGCGCGGAGCGCTGGAAGCGCTCGGCGTTCTTCTCGGGGCGGAAGGTGGCGACGGAACCGTCGGGCCCGCGGTAGGCCTTGAGACCCTCGAAGATCTCCTGCGCGTAGTGCAGGACCATGGTGGCCGGGTCGAGGGAGATCGGCGCGTACGGGACGAGCTGGCCGTCGTGCCAGCCGCGGCCCTCGGTCCACTTGATGACGACCATGTGGTCGGTGAAGTGGCGGCCGAAGCCGGGGTTCGCGAGGATCGCGTCGCGTTCGGCGACGGAAAGTGGCGAGGCCGAGGGCTTGAGCTCGATCGTGGGCGTCGTCATGAGTGGTTGTCCTTCACCGGTTGGGTAGTGACGGGCCGCGCTCACGCCCTTTTACTGTCAGTGACCAGTGCTAGGACGTCCGAGCATTCCCTCATTCCGCGGCTCCGCGTTCGATTATCGCGCGCGGGCCGCCGTGGACGAAAACGGCGTGAATGCGACCCAGGGGATGATGGTGACACCCCGGCGGGGACATGCGAAAGCCGCCGGGGACGGAAGTGACCCGGCGGCTTCGTGGAGCACGGAGAAGCGCGGGTCAGCCGGCTACTCGTACGGCCAGCGCGTCGCCGATCTCCGACGTGGAGCGGGCGGGCTTCCCGGTGCGCTCGGCGAGGTCGGCGGAGACCGCCTCGTCGATCCGGGCGGCCTCGGCCTCGTAGCCGAGGTGGCGCAGGAGCAGGGCGACGGACAGGACCGTGGCGGTGGGGTCGGCCTTGCCCTGGCCGGCGATGTCGGGCGCGGAGCCGTGGACCGGCTCGAACATCGACGGGAACTCGCCGGAGGGGTTGATGTTGCCGCTCGCGGCGACGCCGATGCCGCCGGAGACGGCCGCGGCGAGGTCGGTGATGATGTCGCCGAAGAGGTTGTCGGTGACGATCACGTCGAAGCGCTCGGGGTCGGTGACCAGGTAGATGGTCGCCGCGTCGACGTGGATGTAGTCGGTGGTGACCTCGGGGAACTCCTTGGCCACCTTGTTGAAGACGTTCGTCCACAGGTGCCCGGCGAAGGTCAGCACGTTGTTCTTGTGGACCAGCGTGAGCTTCTTGCGGGGGCGGGCCTGGGCGCGGGCGAAGGCGTCGCGGACCACGCGCTCGACACCGAAGGCGGTGTTCACGGAGACCTCGGTGGCGACCTCGTGCTCGGTGCCCTTGCGGATGGTGCCGCCGTTGCCGGTGTACGGGCCCTCGGTGCCCTCGCGGACGACGACGAAGTCGATGGCGGGCTCACCGGCGAGCGGCGTGGCCACGCCCGGGAGCAGCTTCGAGGGACGCAGGTTCACGTGGTGATCGAAGGCGAAGCGGAGCTTGAGCAGGAAGCCGCGCTCCAGAACACCGGACGGGACCGACGGGTCGCCGATGGCGCCCAGCAGGATCGCGTCGTGCTTCTTGAGGGAGTCGAGGTCGGCGTCGGTGAGGGTCTCACCGGTGGCGTGGTAGCGCTGCGCGCCGAAGTCGTAGTCCTGGGTCTCCAGCTTCACATCCTGCGGAAGGACGGCGGAGAGCACCTTGAGGCCTTCGGCCACGACTTCCTGGCCGATGCCGTCACCGGGAATCACTGCGAGATTGATGCTGCGAGACATGCGGGAACCCTACTCCTCGTCCCATGGGATGACACACCCGGTCCATCATGCGGACGTCGGCGGCTGTCCGGGCGTCAGGCCTTCGACTCACGTTCACCCGTAGGTATGGCGGCCGTTGGGAGTCGCTGGGAACTTCACAGCCATGGACCTCCCCGACTTCGGCATTCCGCCGCACCTCGCACGCCGGATGAGCATGGCCGAGCAGTACGAGTACCTGCGTACGACGTTCTCCCGGCGGCGCACGCTGGTGACGGCGGGCGCGGTCGCGGGCGGCCTGCTGACCGGCTGTTCCTCCAGCAGCACACCGACCACCACGAAGGCCAGCCCCTCCCCCCCCGCCCGGGTCCACGGCTCCGCCGTAGCCCCCTTCGGCCGCCATCTCGCCCTCGGCGCCGACCCGAAGACGCAGATGCGGATCTCCTGGCAGCTCCCGCTCGCGGTGAAGAAGCCGTACGTCCGCATCGGCCTCGCGCCCGACGACCTCAGCCGCAGGATCGAGGCCGAGGTCCGCGCCCTGCACACCCCGGGCGTCACCGGCGTACGCCTGGCGCTGGACCAGTACTACGTGCACGCGGCCCTGGACGGCCTGCGCCCCGGCACGACGTACTACTACGGCGTCGGCCACGACGGCTTCGACCCGGCCGCGCCCGCCCACCGCTCCACCGTCAGCTCCTTCCGTACGGCGCCGGCGAGCCCGGAGTCCTTCGTCTTCACCGCGTTCGGCGACCAGGGGGTCGGCAAGGCGGCCGCCGCCAACGACCATGTGATCCTGCGCCAGCAGCCCGCCTTCCACCTGCACGCCGGTGACATCTGCTACGCGGACAGCAACGGCAAGGGCATCGAGTCGGACGGCTACGACCCGGGCTTCTGGGACCTGTTCCTCAAGCAGAACGAGCAGGTCGCGCGCACCGTGCCGTGGATGGTGACGACCGGAAACCACGACATGGAGGCCTGGTACTCGCCCGAGGGCTACGGCGGCCAGCTGGCCCGCTGGTCCCTCCCGGACAGCGGCTTCGACCCCCGTACGGCGCCGGGGGTGTACTCCTTCACCTACGGCAACGTCGGCGTGGTGGCGCTGGACGCGAACGACGTGTCGTACGAGATCCCCGCGAACCTCGGCTACAGCGACGGCCGGCAGACGGCCTGGCTCGACCAGCGGCTGGGCGAGCTGCGCGCGGCGGCGGACGTCGACTTCGTCGTCGTCTACTTCCACCACTGCGCGTACTCGACGTCCGCGCACGCCTCCGACGGCGGGGTGCGCGCCGCGTGGCTGCCGCTCTTCGCCAAGCACCAGGTGGACCTGGTGATCAACGGGCACAACCACGTGTACGAGCGCACGGACGCGATCAGGAACGACGAGGTGGGACGGGCGGTGCCGATCGGCGGCAGCACCGATCCGACGCGGGACGGGATCGTGTACGTCACGGCCGGCGGGGGCGGCAGGGATCTGTACGGCTTCCCGGCGGACGTGCGGGAGAGCTACGAGGGGCGGGTGCACGACCACGAGTCCGTCGAGAGCTTCCGGTGGACGAAGTCCCAGCAGTCCGAGAAGGAGACGGTGGAGTGGTCGCGGGTGCGCTACCGCGGGTTCTCGCTCCTGAAGGTGGAGGCGGAGGCCGGGGCGCGGCCCCGGCTGGCGGTCTCGGCACTGACGTCCGAGGGGCGGCGCATCGACCATTTCGAGGTGCGGCGCGGTACATGAGACCGCGCCGCACCCCGAGCGGGTGCGGCTCCCGGCTTTTTCGTGCGGATGGCCCTCAGTGCCCGGTCGAGCCGCCGTTGTCACGGCGGTCGAGGGCGCGCTGCAGGGCGGCCGCGGCATTCTTGCGGTCGGACTCACTCGTACGCGAGATGTGACGGACTCGACGGCGGGCGGTCGTCTCGGCCATGAGAAATCGACTCCTTCAATAACCAGGGAAGGGATAACGAGACGCCGGAAGGGGCGGGGAGCGGGGGCCGCAGGGGTTGCCTGCACGGGGCCCGGCTCACGACCGCCATTCGCTTGGTCGAGCGAGACGTTCGGCTCCTACAAAGCTAAGCGAGGAGGGCCGGTCTGTCTCCACAATTACTCGGACTTCCTACTATCTGAGACGGTGGATTGGGTCACACCGCGCTGACCTGCGGATCTGAGCTCCCGGACCAGGGCGCGCACGGCCGCGGCCGCCGCCAGTTCGGGGGTGGCGACGTAGCCGATCCGGCGGGTGGGCCGCCGCGGTCCGAGGTCGGTGATCTCCAGGCCGGGCGGGGTCGCGGTGAGGGAGAGCGCGGGCATGATCGCCATGCCGAGACCGCTGCCGACCATCGACAGCACGGCCCCGTCGTCCTCGGCGCGCACGGTCGCGGCGGGGATCCAGTCCTGCGCGGCCCACCATTCCCTGGTGTAGGAGGAGCAGTTCTCCCACCAGTCGACCAGGGGCAGCGACCGCGGGGCGGGGTGCCCGGCCGGGTGCACCAGCGCGTACGGCTCCTCCAGCAGGACGTCCCCGACCAGCCCCTGCGGAGGTCCGTCGTTCAGGGTGGCGATCCCGAGGTCGGCCCGCCCCTCGGCGACCTCCCCGGCCGTTCCCGGACCGATCTCCCGTACGACGGTGACGGTCGCCTCGATACCGGGGTGCCGTGCGGCCAGGCGTTCCAGGACGGGCGGGAGCAGGTGCAGGGCGGCGCTGCGGAAGGCGGCGACGCGGAGGGGGCCGGTGGGCTCTGTGGGCTCCGCGGGGTGTCCCCGCGTCTCGGCGACCATGACCTCCAGCATCCGCAGGACCCGGCGAGCATGGGCCACCGCCCGCGTCCCCGCCGGGGTCGGCCGGGCCCCGTACCGCCCCCGCTCGAACAGCACCGCCCCGAGCTTCCGCTCGATGCCCCGGACTGCGTGAGACATCGCCGACTGGGTCGTCCCGAGCCGGACCGCGGCCGCCGAGAAGCCGCCCTCCTCGGCGACCGCGACGAGGGTGCGCAACTCCTGTGGCACCAGATCCGTGCCGCTCATTCAGGGCCCCACCTGCCACTATGAGGGCGGCTCATGGATCCGCCCGTTCCATGAACCCAACCCTCTGCCCGGACCGGGGATTCCTTCCTACGGTCGCCTCCATGACCGCGCTCACCGTGCACCAGACCGCCCGCCCCACGGGCTTTCCGACCCCCGGCCACTTCCGCTTCGCCGAGTCCCCCGTCCCCTCCCCCGCGCCCGGAACGGCCGTGGTGGAGAACCTCTACTGGTCGGTCGACCCTTACCACCGCGAAATGATGGACGGGGACTTCGAGTTGAACGCCCCGCTGGAGGGACGCGCACTGGGCCGGATCGTCGAATCCCGCGAACCGGCACTCCCCGAGGGCGAGTTGGTCTTCCACCGCAAGGGCTGGCGGACGCACTCGGTGGTGACCCCGGCGGAGGTCAGACGCCTGCCGCCGCACGAAGGGGTGCCACTCTCCGCGTACTTGAGCGTCCTCGGCGGCACGGGCCTGACGGCGTACGTCGGCCTCACCCGTGTAGCCCGCCTCCGCGAGGGCGACGACGTCTTCGTCTCCGCGGCGGCGGGCGGGGTCGGCACGGCCACCGGCCGCTTCGCACGGCTACTCGGCGCGGGCCGGCTGATCGGCAGCGCGGGCTCGGCCGAGAAGGTGCGGTACCTCACCGAACGGGTCGGCTACGACGTGGCGTTCGACTACCACACGGGCCCGGTCGGCGACCTGCTGGCGAAGGCCGCCCCCACCGGATTCGACGTGTTCGTCGACAACGTCGGCGGCGAGCACCTGGGCGCCGCGATCGGCGCGCTGCGGGAGCGCGGGCGGGTGGTGCGGATCGGAACGGTCGGGCAGTACAACGCGGTCGAGACCCCACCGGTGGTGTTCAACCACGCGGACGTGGTGGAGAAGAGTCTTCGTCTGGAGGGCTTCCTGGTACGCGACTACCTGGACGTCCAGGAGGAGTTGTACGCGTTCGCCGTACCGCACCTGCTCAGCGGGGCGCTCGCCCTCGACGAGACGCTGGTCGACGGCTTCGAACGGATCGTGGAGGCCTTCCTGTTGATGCTGCGGGGCGGGAACACCGGGAAGATCCTGGTACGGGCGGCTGTCTGACCGCTGGACCCTCCCGGTGTCTGACAGGCCGTCAGCCCATGTGCGGGTAGCCGTAGTCGGTCGGCGGGACCAGGGTCTCCTTGATGGCGCGGGTCAGGGTCCAGCGCATCAGGTTCTGCGGGGCGCCCGCCTTGTCGTTGGTGCCGGAGGAGCGGCCGCCGCCGAAGGGCTGCTGGCCGACCACGGCGCCGGTCGACTTGTCGTTGATGTAGAAGTTGCCGGCCGCGTAGCGGAGCTTGTCCATGGTGTACGCCGTCGCCGCGCGGTCGGCCGAGATCACCGAGCCGGTCAGGGCGTAGTCGGAGACCGACTCCATCTGGGTCAGCATCTCCTCGTACCGGTCGTCCTCGTAGACGTGGACCGCGAGGAACGGGCCGAAGTACTCGGTGGTGAAGACCTCGCCCGCCGGATCCGTGCACTCCACGACGGTCGGGCGGACGAACCAGCCGACCGAGTCGTCGTACGAACCGCCCGCGACGATCGTGCAGTTGGGGTCCGACTTCGCGCGGTCGATGGCGGCCTTGTTCTTGGCGAAGGCGCGCTCGTCGATGACGGCGCCGATGAAGTTCGAGAGGTCGGTGACGTCACCCATGGCGAGGTGGTCGACCTCGGCGGCGAACTCCTCCTTGAAACCGGAGTTCCAGATCGACGCCGGGATGTACGCCCGGGAGGTAGCGGAGCACTTCTGGCCCTGGTACTCGAAGGCGCCCCGAGTCAGGGCCGTCTTGAGGACTGCGCGGTCGGCGCTCGGGTGGGCGACGACGAAGTCCTTGCCGCCGGTCTCGCCGACCAGACGCGGGTAGGAGCGGTACTTCTCGATGTTGGCGCCGACCGTCTTCCACAGGTACTGGAAGGTCTTCGTCGAACCCGTGAAGTGGATGCCCGCCAGGTCCCGGTGCTCCAGGGCGACCTTGGAGACCTCGATGCCGTCGCCGGTGACGAGGTTGATGACGCCCTTGGGCAGCCCGGCCTCCTCCAGCAGCCGCATGAGCAGCACGGCGGCGTGGGTCTGCGTCGGGGACGGCTTCCACACGACCACGTTGCCCATCAGCGCGGGCGCGGTCGGCAGGTTGCCCGCGATCGCCGTGAAGTTGAAGGGCGTGATCGCGTAGACGAAGCCCTCCAGCGGGCGGTGGTCGAGGCGGTTCCACACACCCGGGGAGTTCGCCGGGGGCTGCTCGGCGAGCAGGTCACGGGCGTACTTCACGTTGAAGCGCCAGAAGTCGACCAGTTCGCAGGGGGTGTCGATCTCCGCCTGCTGGGCGGTCTTCGACTGGCCGAGCATGGTGGAGGCGGCCAGCGTCTCGCGCCAGGGGCCGGCGAGGAGGTCGGCGGCGCGCAGGATGATCGCGGCGCGGTCGTCGAAGGACATCGCGCGCCAGCCGGGCGCGGCGGCGAGGGCAGCGTCGACGGCGTCCCGCGCGTCCTGCTGGGTGGCGTTGCGGTAAGTGCCGAGGACGGCCTGGTGGTTGTGGGGCTGGACCACCTTGAACTCTTCGCCGCCGCCCATCCGCTTCTCGCCGCCGATGGTGCAGGGCAGGTCGACGGGGTTGTCGGCCAGCTCCTTCAACTTGGCTTCCAGCCGGGCGCGTTCGGGCGAGCCGGGGGCATAGCCGTGCACCGGCTCGTTGACGGGGATGGGGACCTGGGTCACAGCGTCCATGGGTTCCGTAACTCCTTGTGCTTGAGCGGGTGCTTGTAATGAGCGGGCGCTTCAGCCCTTGGTGATCATGCTGCGCGCGAAGAACCGCAGGTTCGCCGGCTTCTCCGCCAGCCTCCGCATGCTGTGCCTTCCCGGGGGACAACCCCCGGACCCCCGGCCGAAGACGCAGCACAGCCTCGCTTCCTCAGCCATGGGTGATCATGCTCCGGAGGAAGAAGCGCAGGTTCGCCGGCTTCTCCGCCAGGCGCCGCATGAAGTAGCCGTACCAGTCCGTGCCGTAGGCCGTGTAGACGCGCATGCGGTGGCCCTCGGCGGCCAGGCGGAGGTGTTCGTCGCCGCGGATGCCGTAGAGCATCTGGAACTCGTACTCGTCGGGCTTGCGGCCTGCCTGCCGGGCGAGTTCCTGGGCGATGGAGATCAGGCGCGGGTCGTGGGAGCCGACCATCGGGTACCCCTCGCCCTCCATGAGGATCCGCAGGACCCGGACGTACGCCTTGTCGATCTCGTGTTTCTGCTGGTAGGCGACCTCGGCGGGCTCCTTGTACGCACCCTTCACGAGCCGCACCCGGCTCCCGGCCGCGGCGAGCCGGCGCGCGTCCGCCTCGGTGCGGAAGAGGTACGCCTGGATCACACAGCCGGTCTCCGGGAAGTCCTTCCGCAGCTCCTCGTGGATGGCGAACATCGAGTCGAGGGTGGTGTGGTCCTCGGCGTCGAGGGTGACGGTCGTCCCGATCGCGGCGGCGGCCTCGACGACGGGACGGACGTTGGCGAGCGCCAGCTCGTGGCCGCCGGGGAGGGCCTGCCCGAACATCGACAGCTTCACGGACATCTCGGCCCTGGTCCCCAGTTCAAGGTCCTTCAGCCGGTCCACCAGCTCCAGATACGCGTCGCGTGCGGCCTCGGCCTGCTCCGGGCGGGTGATGTCCTCGCCGACGACGTCCATCGTCAGCTCCAGGCCACGGTCCGTGAGCTCCCTGATGATCGGCACGATCTCGTCGACCGTCTCGCCCGGGATGAAGCGGTCGACGACCTGCCCGGTCACCGGCGCCGCCGAGATCAGACGTCGCATCCGGTCGCTGCGCGACGCGGCGAGAATCACGGGACCCAGCACGGGGCACCTCCACAGACCAGCAGACAGAACCACCGTGAAACCTAAGGATCCTCCCGATCGTGGGCCATCGACAGCTGTCACGCATCCGTGCCGCAGATCTCAGACAGATGTATGAAGGCGGCCCGAGGATGGGGCAGAATGCCCGGATGACGACGGATTCCCAGCGCTTCAAGGGCGACTACCAGGAGCTGGTCGACGAGATCTCCGAGCTGCTCGGGGCGCCGGCAACGCTGGAGAACCGCGACTTCGAGCTGATCGCCTTCGGGGCGTACGACAGTGAGGGCGACCTCGACCCGTCGGCGCTGGACCCGGTGCGCACGCGCTCGATCCTGACCCGGCGCTCCACGGCGGCGGTGCGGACGTGGTTCGAGGGGTTCGGGATCACCCGGGCGACGGCGCCGGTGCGGATCCCGCCGACGCCGGAGGCGGGGGTGTACCGGGGGCGGATCTGTCTCCCTGTACGGCATCGGGGCATCGTCCACGGATACGTCTGGCTGCTGGACTCCAACCCGGGCCCCACCGACCGGCAGCTGGACGCGGCGATGGAGGTGACGGCCCGGATCGGCGCGCTGCTCGCGGACGAGGCGCAGCACGGGGCGGATCTGAGCCGGGAACTCCGCGCGGTCCTCACGGCCGACCGCGGCTGGCAGGCCGACATGGCGGTGGCGGCCCTCCGCACGGCCCTCGGCACCCGGGCGGACGGCCCCTACACGATCCTGTGCGCGGCCCCCTGGCCCTCCCCCGACCCCGACGACGCCCCCTCGGCCCGCACGGTCCCCCACACGACCGCCCTGTGCACGGTGCCGTGGGGGGTGTCCGGGCAGGCACTGGCAGCACTGGTGCGACTGCGGTCGACGGACACGCTGGGCTCCGCCCATGCGGTGGCGGGACGGTTGTTGGAGAGGGCGCGGGAGATGGGGGACGGAGTCGGTGGTGCTGGGGCCGGTGCCGTGGCCTCCGGTGGGCTCGCCGTAGGGGTCGCCGCTGGCCGGGGCTCGCTCGGGGAGCTCGGGGGTGCGTGGCAGGAGGCGTGTGCCGGGGCTCGGGCCGTGCGGGCTGAGCCGCGGCTCGGGCCGGTCGTGGAGTGGGGGGCGCTCGGGCCGTTCCGGTTGCTGACCGCGCTGCCGCGGGAGAGCGCGCACGACCCCGTCGTACGACCGCTGCAGTCCCCCGCCCACCGCGAACTCGCCCGCACCGCCGAGGTCTACCTCGACTGCGCGGGCCAGGCCGGCCGCACCGCCGCCGCGCTCGGCATCCACCGCCAGACCCTCTACTACCGCCTCTCCCGCGTCGAACAGCTCACCGGCCTCGACCTGGACGACGGCGAGGACCGCCTGCTGCTGCACATGGCCCTCAAGACCGCACGCCTGTGAGGGCACGTCAGCGAGCGTCGGCCCCCTCCCGCCGCGCCTGCGTCGCGTCGCGGAACGCGGCCAGCGCGGCCCGGCGGCGGCGCAGCTCCGCGATGTCCGTGTCCATCCGCTCCAGCCGCTCGGCCATCGTCCGCAGCACCTCGGGACAGGGCTCGATCCCGGGCCCGGCACCGGTGGCGCACGGCAGCATCTCGCGGATGGCGTCGGTGCTCAGTCCCGCCGCCAGCATGCCCCGGATCCGGGCGACGACGTACGGCGCGTCGACGGCGTAGACGCGGTAGCCGTTGCCGTCGCGCTCGGGGCACAGCAGGCCCTGCTCCTCGTAGTACCGCAGCAGCCGGTGCGGCACCCCGGTCTGCCGTGACAGCTCGCCTATCAGCACTGACTCTCCCCTCACGCCCGCGACTTGACCTTCACACCGATGTGATGGGTCAACGTACGGGGCATGACCGATTCATTCCCCGTCCTCGCCACCGCCGTCGCCGGAACCGGCCCCGGACTGCTGCTCGCCCACGGCGCCACCGGCAGCATCGAGGGCAACTTCGCACCGGTCCTGCCGGCCCTCGCCGCCGCCCACACCGTCGTCGCCCCGGACTACCCCGGCTCGGGCGCGACCCCGGTCGCCGACGCCCCGCTGGACCTCGACGGGCTCGCGGACGCGGTCGTCGACTCCGCCGTACGGCACGGCGTGGAGCGGTTCGCGGTGCTCGGCTTCTCGCTCGGCACCCTGGTGGCGGTCCGTGCCGCCGTACGCCATCCCGAGCGGGTGACCGCGCTCGTGCTGACCGCGGGGTTCGCCCGGCCCGACGCGCGGCTGCTCGGCCTGATCCCCGCCTGGCGGGCCGCGGAGCCGCCCGCCCTCCACCCGCATCTCGACATGATCCCCTCCCTCGACGTCACCGCCGACCTGGCGGAGGTCGACGTCCCCACGCTGGTCGTCGCGACGACCGCCGACACCCTGGTCCCGCCCGCGGGCTCCCGTGCCCTGGCCGCCGGGATCCGGGGCGCGCGGTACACGGAGATCGACAGCGACCACGTGGTCATGGTCGAGCGGCCGCAGGACTGGCTGAGCCCGGTCCTCGACTTCCTCGGTTCCCTGGCCGAGGCAGATCAGGAGGACGGTGTACGGCGGTGAAGCTCCAGGTCGTCCTCCCGGACATGCCCCCGGGCACCGACCCGCGCCGACTCGTCGACCTGGCGCGCCGGGCCGAGGACCTCGGTTACGACACCGTGTGGCTGCCCGACCACATCCTGCCGCCGGCCCCGTACGGCCCGGTGTACGGAGGGGTCCTCGAACCGCTGGTGACCTTGGGCTGGCTGGCGGCGGCAACCAGCCGGATCCGTCTGGGCACCTCCGTGCTCGTCCTGCCCCTGCGCAGTCCCTTCGTGGTGGCCAAGCAGGTCGCCACCCTCCACGCGCTGTCCGGCGGACGCTTCACCCTGGGCGTGGGGATCGGCTGGGACGCCCGCGAATTCGCCGCCGTGGGCGCCGACTTCGGCAACCGGGCGGCCCGTACGGACGAGGCGATCGCGCTGCTGCGGCAGCTGTTCCGGGCGGGCCGTGGCCCCTTCGAGGGCCGCTGGTACGGCTTCGACACGGGCGTCTTCGAGCCGCGCCCCGACACCGCCGTACCGGTGATGACCGGCGGTGTCACCGACGCCGCCCTGCGCCGGGCGGCCCGGTACGCCGACGTCTGGCAGGGCGTGGGCCTGGACCCGGCTGCCTTCGGGGAACGGCTGGCGTATCTGCGGGCCCGTGCGAGCGACCGCGCCGTGTCTCCCGGTACTCGGACGGACTGGCCGGGGAGGGACCGGGCCACCGAGGCCTTGCGGGTCGCCGAGGCCGCCCGCACCGCCGAGGCCTTCCGTGCCGCCGGAGCCGAGCATCTCGCGGTGCACTTCGGCGACCCGGACGCATACGTTCGCCGGATGACCGCCTTCGCGAAGGCGGCCCTTCGTCCCTGAGGGCCCGGGTGCTCAGCAGCCCGTGAGCGCGCCGAGGGCGTCACGCAGTGCCGTGTCGGCGGGAGGGCGTTCGTCCCAGCGGGCGGCGACGTGCCCGTCGGGGCGGACGAGCAGGGCCCCTTGCGGAGGGAGGCCGAGGGCATGCTCCTCGGGAAGGCACTCGACCCTCAACGGCCAGTCCCCCACGGTCAGTTGCCCCCAGTGCCCGGCATCCGCGGTGAGCAGCGTGAACCATTCCCCGAACGCGTCGAGCGTGGAGCGGCCGCCCCCGAGCCACAAGTGCGGTACACGGTGCCCTGGTTGGGCGGTTGGGACGTACTCCGTACCCGTCTCGCCGGAACCCCCGGCGCCGAAGACCGCCGTGGAGCGGTAGGACACCCCGAGGACCAGTCCGAGTTGGGCGAAGTACCGCTCCGACCACGGCAGTTCGACCGGTGCCGACACGTCACCTGCCCGCAGCTGCTCCTGCCGCCGTGTCTGCACCTGGATCATCAACCGGGCGTTTTCGACCGCCTGTTGGAGCGTCCGGTGAGCGACGGACAGCCGCTCCGGCCCGTAGCTGTCCAGCAGCGCCGGCGAGGCCCACCCCCGCAGCACTCCCGCCATCTTCCAGACCAGGTTGTGCACATCGGCGAGCCCGGTGTTCATACCGAGCCCGCCGGTGATCGGGATCGAGTGCGCTGCGTCCCCTGCCAACAGCACCCGCCCCGACCGGAGTCGGTCCGCCACGAACGCGTTCATCACCCAGTGCTGGACCCGCAGCACCTTGACCGCCCCCTCCGCGCGGGGCCCGAGCGCACGCGAGACGGTCTCGGCCCAGTCGGCGCGCCCGGGGTCGTCGGGCGTCGCGCCGAACAGCGCCCAGCCGCCCTCGGGATACAGCGGCAGGAAGGTGCCGTGCGCGGTGATGTAGACCCCGGCGGGCCGCCGCGCCTCCCAGTGGCCGAGGTCGGCGTCGAAGACGACGGTGGTGAAACTGCCCAGCGCACCAGGCCCGTCGGTGCCGATCCCGAGCAACTCCCGCACGGTGGAGTTCGCCCCGTCCGCGCCGAGCACGTAACTGGCCCGCACCCGGCTCTCCGCCCCGCTCGCCCGGTCCACGAGCGAGGCCGTCACACCGTCCGACTCCTCGGCGAGGCCCACGAGTTCGGCCCCGAACCGCACGGGCGACTCCCCCGCCGCGAGCAGCAGCGGCTCCAGCCGGTCCTGCGAGGTGACCACCCCGGTCACGGGGCTCTCCGGCACCGGCCCGCGCACCCCGACCAGATCCGCGGCGGCGAAGTCACGGTCGTAGAGCGTGTCCCGGAAGCAGATCGAGCCGTACTCCGCCGCGAACGCCTGCCGCGCGATCCCCTCGGCGAGCCCGAGCCCCCGGAAGATCTCCATCGACCGCACGTTGACCAGCCGCGAGCGCGGGAACGGCGACAGCTCGCGGCGCTTCTCGACCACCTCGACCCGCACGCCCCACCGCTCCAGCAGCAGCCGCGCGGTGAGCCCGACGGGCCCGCCTCCGACGATCAGTACGTCCACCTCGGCGTCCACGACGAGTTCCTCACGCTCCTGGGCCTCGGCTTGGGCTTGGGCTCACCCCTCAATCATGCCCGATTCCGGGCAACCAGGGAGAAAGTCGACGTACGAGCCGTCTACAGTCGCCGCATGATCGCCACGTTCGGCATCCGCCCGGCACTGGGAGACCCACCATGCCCCTCCTCATGGCCGACCTCGACAACACCCTGATCGACCGGGACGCCGCCTTCCGCTCGACGGCAGCCACCCTCCTCGCCGAACACGGCCTCCCCGAGGGGGACTTGGACTGGCTGACGACCCTGGACGCGAGCGGCTGCACACCGCGCCACGAGGTCGCGAGCGCCATCGCCGAGCGCTACGGCGGCCTCGACGCCCGGGGCTTCCTCGACCGGGGTGTGATCGCCCGGACGACCCTCGACGCGCCCGTGCGCGAGGCGCTCGCCGAGGCCGTCGCCGACGGCTGGACCTGCGTGATCGTCACCAACGGCCGGACCGGACAGCAGGAGGCGAAGATCCGGCACGCCGGTCTCGACCGGCTCGTCCACGGCTGGGTCGTCTCCGAGGCCGCCGGCTGCCGGAAGCCCGAGCCGGAGATCTTCCACGCGGCGGCCGCGGCCGCCGGGCTCCCCCTCGACGGCGCCTGGATGATCGGCGACTCGGCGCGCGCCGACATCCGGGGCGGGCTCGCGGTCGGCGCACGGAGCGTGTGGGTCTCGGGCGGGCGGCCGTGGGCGGAGAGCGGCTACCGGCCCACCCACATCGCTCCGGACACCGTCTCCGCCCTCCGCCTCCTGACCAGCCCCTGAACCGATTATTGGAAATGATTGTCATCATGCTACGGTCGGCGCGATCGCTGTCTTGACCACCCCTTTACCCGGAGGGTCCCGTGCGCCTGTCCGCCCGCCACCTGTTCCCGGCCGCCCTGGCGTCCACCCTGCTCACCGGCTGCTTCTCGGGCGCGCCCAGCGAGGCCGGGGACGGTGGCAAGCGGGTCCGGGTCGCGATGATGCAGCCCCCGCGCTCCGGGCTGTCCCCGCTCTCCGACGACGCGTTCAAGCTGTCGCGCTGGTCGACCGCCGAGACGCTGGTCAAGCTGGACGCGGACGGCGACGCCCAACCGGGGCTGTCCACCAAGTGGCGGCAGCAGGGCCGCACTTGGACCTTCGAGATACGCGACGGCGTCACCTTCCACGACGGCACCAAGCTCGACGCCGAAGCGGTCGTACGCTCGCTCGCCCGCGCCGCCTCCGCCGCCCCCAAGCCCCGCATCCTGGACGGCGTCGAGCTGACCGCGCAGGCCGTCGACGCCGACACCGTCACGGTCACCACCGGCACCGAGGACCCCCTCGTCCCGCAGCGCCTCAGCTCGCCCCAGCTGTCGATCCTCGCCGCGAAGGCGTACACCGGGAAGACGGTGAACCCCCTCGGCGCGGGCACCGGCCCCTTCGAACTCGTCTCCGTCAACGGCACCTCCTCCGCGAGCCTCGACCGCTACGACGGCTACTGGGGTGCCAAGGCCAAGTCCCCCGGAATCGACGTGAAGTTCGTCCCCGACGGCACCGCCCGCGCCGCCGCCCTGCGCAGCGGCGAGGCCGACATCGTCGAGGCGGTGCCCGTCTCGCAGGCCGCGCTGCTCGACGAGGACCTGGTCACCGAGGTCCCCATGCCCCGCACCAACACGCTCTACCTGAACACCGGGAGGGGCGCCTTCAAGGACGCCTCGCTGCGCGCCGCCGCCCGCGAGGCGATCGACGCGCAGTCGATCGTGGCGGGCGTGTACGAGGGGCGGGCCGATGTCGCCGAGGGGCTGCTCGGGCCCGCGCTGCCCTGGGCCGCCGGCCTGCGGAAGCCTGTCGAACGGGTGCAGGCCGGGAAGCCGGACGGCGCGAGCGTCACGATCGGCACGTTCACCGACCGCGCCGAACTCCCCGAGGTGGCGGCCGCGCTGCAACAGCAGCTCCAGAAGGCCGGGTTCAAGGTGAAGCTCGACGTCCGGGAGTACGCCAACATCGAATCCGACGCGCTGGCGGGCGAGTTCGACGCGTTCGTCCTCTCCCGGGCCACCGTCCTCGACTCCGGTGACCCGGCCGCCTACCTCTACAGCGACTTCGCCTCCGACGGCTCCTTCAACATCTCCCAACTCGCCGACGCGGACGTGGACTCGGCGCTGAAGAAGGCCGGTGCGACCGGCACCGGCGAGGCCCGGCGCGCGGCGGTCATCGCCGCCGAGGCCGCCGTCCTCGCCACCGACGCGGCCGTCCCGATGCTCCACGAGCGGGTGATCCAGGGCGACGCGTCCGAAGTCGTCGACGCGGCCCACGACCCGCGCGAACGCGAGCTGATTACGGCCGACACGTACGTCAAGTGAGCCCCGAACACCCGGGGCCACCTACACCGGCCCCAACGCCCACACCGGCTCCGACGCCCGCCCCCGGCCCTACGCCCACACGCGCAGACACTTCCGCGCCCGCAGGCACGAGGCCGCCCCCACCCGCGGACACCCCCGCACCCACACACACGGAGCCGCCCGCAATCGCAGGCACCCCCACACCCGCAGGCACGGTGCCACCCACCCCCGTAGACACCCCCACATCCACCAGCCCACCCGCATCCCCCCGCAGGCCGACATCCCCCGCCGAACCCAGCCGTACGACCACCCGTATCGCCGCAGGAATTATGCGCACGCTCACCCCCACAACCGCCGGAGGCACCCGCGCCCTCGCCCTCCTCGCCGTCGTCGCCGCCGTCGGGCTCCTCCCCTGGCTCTCCGGGCGGGACCCCGCGCTGACCGTCCTGCGGGCCCGTTCCGCCGAGCAGGAGCCGACGAAGGAGGCCCTGGACGCCGTACGACGGGATCTCGGGCTGGACGCCGGTCCGCTTTCCCTGCTGGGGAGTTGGGCGTCCGATCTGCTGCACGGGGATCTCGGCACCTCGTGGGTGTCCGGGACGGACGTGCTGCCGTCGGTCGTCTCCGGGCTCCAGGTCTCGCTCGCGCTGATGGGCGCGGCCTTCGCGGTGGCCGTGCTGCTGGCGTGCGCGCTGGTCGCGCCGGTGCTGGTGCGGGGACGCCGGTCGGCCGGGGCGTGGGCCGCGATGCTGGCCGCGGTGCCCGAATTCCTGCTGGCCACGGTCGCGTTGCTGCTGTTCGGCGTGTGGCTGGGATGGCTGCCGACCTCCGGCTGGCAGGGCCCGGCGTACATGGTGCTGCCCGCGCTCGCCCTCGGTGTCCCGGCGGGCGGCCTGCTCGGCCGGCTCGTCGCGGACGCACTGCCCTCGGTGCTGGAGGAACGGTGGGTGGAGCTGTGGCGGGGCGCGGGCGTCTCGCGCCGGTACCTCGCGGCGGCCGCGCTCCGACGCGTACTGCCGCCGCTGGTCCCGCAGTTCGGGATGGCGGCAGTCGGGCTGACCGGAGGCGCGGTCGCCGTGGAGACCGTCTTCGCGGTGCCGGGCATCGGGCGTACGGCGCTGGGGGCGGCCAAGTCGCAGGATCTGCCGTTGCTCCAGGGCGCGGTGCTCACACTGTTGCTGCTCGGGCTGGCCGTGGGCGCATTGACTGCGTTCACACGGCGGTGGCTGCTCGGCCCGGCCTTCCGTGACGCCTCCCTCTCCCTGCCTCCGGCCCGACCGGTCCGTACACACCCGGCGATCCCGTTGACCCTGTTCACAGTCCTCGCCGTGGCCATCGGCTGGGGCCTGCTGCGCGACCCGTACGCCGTTCACACCACGGACCGTCTCGCCGCGCCCTCCTGGGCCCACCCCCTCGGCACCGACGGCCTCGGCCGGGACGTGCTGGCCCGGCTCGGCCACGGCGCCGCCCCCACCGTCGGCACCGCGGCCGCCGTCTGCCTGCTGAGTCTGCTGGTCGGGCTGGCGCTCGGATTCCTGCCGGGTGTCGCGGCCGGGGCGGCGGACATCGCCAACGCGCTGCCCCCGGTGATCGTCGGCATCCTGGTCGCCGCCGCGGCCGGCCCCGGCACCGGCGGTGCCGCCCTCGCGGTCGCCCTGATCTCCTGGCCCCCGCTGGCCGCGCACGCGGGCGCCCTGGTCCAGGAGGTCCGCGCCTCCTCCTTCCTGCTGGCCCAACGTGCCCTCGGCGCACCCCCGTTGTGGATCCTCACCCGGCACGTGCTGCCCTCGGTCGCCGCACCCGTCGCCCGGCACGCCCTCCTGCGCCTGCCCGGCATCGCCCTCGCACTCGCCTCCCTCGGCTTCCTCGGCCTCGGCGCGCAGCCGCCCGCCCCCGAATGGGGCCTGCTCCTCGACGAGTCCCGCGCCTACGTGGAACGCGCCCCCTGGGCCGCCCTCGCCCCGGCACTCGCCCTGGCCCTACTGGCGGGCCTCGCGGTGTCGGGCGCGGCGTACGCACAGGGCCGCAAGGCCACGCCCCACGACACCGGAAAGCGGCCCCGGCGCCGAACGCCCGTGAAGGAGGCCCCCGTTGGAGGCTGAGCCCCTGAAGCACCGGCCGCCGGAGGCCCAGCCGCCGGAGCCCTGGCCGTTGGAGCCCTGGCCGTTGCAGGCCCAGCCCCCGGAACACCGGCCGCTGGAAGCCCGGCCCCCGGAGCCCTGGTCCCCCAAGTCCCGCCTTCCGGACGCCGACCCGTCGGTCTCCCTGCCGCTGCTCTCGGTCCGTGACCTGCGGATCGCCTTCGACGGCGTCGAAGCCGTGCGCGGGGTGTCGTTCGACGTCCATGCACGCGAAGTCTTCGCGCTGGTGGGCGAGTCGGGTGCGGGCAAGAGTCTGACCGCGCGGGCGCTGCTCGGCATGCTGCCCAAGGAGGCGACGGTCACGGGCACGGTCCACCCCGACCTGTCGGGCGCGCGCGGCAGCCGGATCGCCCTCGTCCCGCAGGACGCCCTCGCCGCACTGTCCCCCGTCCACCCGGTTGGCGACCAACTCGCCGCCGCCGTACGGTCGGTGCGCCGGGTGGGCCGCCGGGAGGCTCGCGCCCTCGCGGTGGCCGCGCTGGAGCGCGTGGGCATCGCGGACGCGGCCCGCCGGGCCCGTGCCCATCCGCATGAGTACTCCGGTGGTATGCGGCAGCGGGCGGTCGTCGCGATGGCCACCGTCAACGAACCGGACGTCCTGGTCGCCGACGAGCCCACCACCGCCCTCGACGACGACCACCGCGAGCTGGTACTCCAACTCCTCGCCGACCAACGGGAGTCGAGGGGCACGGCGCTGGTGCTGGTCACCCATGACATGGATGCGGTACGGCGGCACGCACACCGGGTCCTGGTGATGTACGCGGGCCGCGCGGTGGAAACGGGCCCGGCGCAGGAAGTACTGGCCCACCCCTGGGCGCCGTACACCAAGGGTCTCCTCGCCTCCCTCCCCCACCCGGACGACAAACCGCGCCGCCGCCTGCCCACCCTCCCCGGCTCCCCACCCACCCTGGGCGCACTCCCCCCAGGCTGCCCCTTCACCTCCCGCTGCCCACTGGCGACAGACCTGTGCCGCCACGAGGAACCGGAGCCGCGGTGGGCGGACGAGCGATCGGTCGCCTGCCACCACGGGGAGCTGCCGGATCACCACCCGCCGGGCCACCACGCACCGAGCCACCACCCGCCAGGCCACCACTCACCGGCTCCCCCCGCCCCACATCACCCCTCCCCGCGCCACCCCTTGGAGAACCCGTGAGCGCGCCCCTGCTCGACGTCCGCGACCTCGTCGTCCGCTACGGCACGGCCACCGCCGTGAACGGCGTCTCCTTCACGCTCGCCGCGGGCGAGACGCTCGCCCTGAACGGCCCGAGCGGCTGCGGCAAGTCGTCCACCGCGCTGGCGGTGCTCCAGCTGCGCCGCCCGGCCGGTGGCGAAGTCCGCTTCGAGGGGCGGGAGTTGACGAGCCTCAGCGAACGCGAGCTGCGCCCGCTCCGCCCCCGTATGCAGCCCGCCTTCCAGGACCCGTACGGCTCCCTCAGCCCCCGTCACCGCATCCGGGACGCGGTGGCGGAACCGCTGCGGATCCGCGGACTGCGGCCCACGCCCGCGCGGATCGCCGAACTCCTCGACCGGGTCGGCCTGGACCCGTCGTACGGCGACCGCCGCCCGCACGAACTCTCCGGCGGCCAGTGCCAACGCGCCGGAATCGCCCGCGCGTTGGCCTCCGAGCCGCGCCTGCTCGTCCTGGACGAACCGGTGTCGGCGCTGGACCCCTCCGTCCGCGCGGGCGTCCTCAACCTCCTCGCCGACCTCCAGGACGAGTTGGGCCTCGGCTACCTCTTCATCTGCCACGACCGCGCGGTCGTACGGCACTTCGCGGACCGGGTGCTGGAGATGCGGGACGGGCGGGTCACTTCGGAGTGGCGGCCTCGATCATCTGGCGCAGCCCTTCGGTGAGTTGCTCCGCCCCCGGCGCGGTCTCGGGATCGAAGGTCCACTGGGCGATGAGGCCGGTCATCAGAGTGACGTAGAACATGCCGAGGGTGTCCGCGGTCGCGTCGGACACGTCCTCCTCGCGCCCGCCCATGAGCAGCGGGATCAGACCGCGCCCGGCCTCACGCTGGGCCCGCGCCAAGTGGTCGCGGACCTCGGGCAGTTGGCCACCCATGGTGATGGCCTCCATGCTGAGGCGCCACATCGGCTCCCGCAGGGTGCCGATGATGTTCGCCCACACCTCCTGGAACCGTTCGACCGACCCGGGCGCGGTCGCGCTCTCACCTGTTCCGTCACCCTCGAACGCGTCACCCATCTCCCCGACGAGCGCCACGTACGCCTCCGCCAGGAGCGCGTCCTTCGAGCCGTAGTGATACCCGATCGACGCGAGGTTCGTCCCCGACTCCCTGACGACGTCCCGCGCGGTCGTGCGCAGGAACCCCTTCTCCAGCAGGCAGCGCTTGGCGCCTTCGAGCAGATCCTCACGGTGTCCCATACTGCTCAGCCTATCTATACAAGCGATTTATACAAGCGTCATAGACAAGCGTTTAAGACGCTCGTATAGTCCCCGTCATGACGAACCCGACTCCTGCCGGTCCCCTGGCCGGCCGCCGTGAATGGACCGCCCTCGCCGTCCTGATGCTTCCGCTGCTCCTGGTCTCGATGGACGTCTCCGTCCTCTACTTCGCGATCCCCTCGATCAGCGCCGACCTGGAGCCGAGCGGCACCCAGCAGCTGTGGATCTTCGACATCTACGCGTTCGTGCTGGCGGGCCTGCTGATGACGATGGGCTCGCTGGGCGACCGCGTCGGCCACCGCCGGCTCCTGCTGGGCGGCGCGGCCGCGTTCGGCGCCGCCTCGCTGCTCGCCGCGTACGCGAACAGCGCCGAGACCCTGATCGCCGCCCGCGCGCTCCTCGGCATCGGCGGCGCGACCCTGATGCCCTCGACGATGGCCCTGCTGCGCACGATGTTCACCGACCCCGGCCAGCGCGCGAAGGCGATCGGCCTGTGGTCCGGCGTGATGACGGCCGGCATCGCGCTCGGCTCGGTGATGAGCGGGGTGCTGGTCGAGTACTTCTGGTGGGGCTCGGTCTTCCTGGTCAACCTGCCGGCGATGGCCCTGCTGCTGGTCCTGGGCCCGGTCCTGCTCCCGGAGTCACGACAGCCGCACCCCGGCCGCTTCGACTGGCTGAGCGTCCCGCTGTCGATGGCCGCCGTGCTGCCCGTGATCTACGGCCTGAAGGAGATCCCGTCCGAGGGCTGGAACGTCGGTTACGTCGTCTCGATCACCGTCGGCCTGCTCTTCGCGGTCCTCTTCGTCCACCGCCAGCGCACCACGGCCTCCCCGATGATCGACCCGGCCCTCTTCCGCGGCCGCGGCTTCGCGCCCTCCGTGGCGCTGAACCTCGTCTCGGCGTTCGGGATCATGGGCTCGGCCTACTTCACCACGCAGTACCTCCAGTCCGTGCTCGGCAAGAGCGCGCTGGAGGCGGCGCTGTGGGCGCTGTTGCCGTCGGTGCCGATCGGGGCGGCGGCGCCGGTCGCGACGGGCCTGGTGGCGAAGGGCGTCGACCGCGCCCATGTCGTCACCGGGGGTTTCGTGGTCTCCGCGGCCGGGTTCGGGGTGCTGGCCCTCGCCGGTACGGACTCGATGTGGCTGGTGCTGACCGCGTGCGCCGTTCTCGCCGTCGGCGGGGTCGTCGTGATCTCCCAGATCATGGACCTGGCGATGGGCACCGCGCCGGTGGAGCGGGCCGGCAGCGCATCCTCACTGATGGAGACGGGCTCGGAGTTCGGCGGCGCGCTCGGGATGGCGGTGCTCGGCTCCATCGGTACGGCGATCTACCGCCACGAGATGCCGGGTTCGGCGCCGGACGCGGCGCGCGAGACGCTGGGTGGCGCGCTGGCGGTGGCCGACCGTTCCCCCGGCCTCGCGACGACGGCCAGGGAGGCGTTCACCAGCGGGATGCAGGGGGCGGCGATCGCGGGGGCGGTGGTGCTGGTGGGAGCGGCGGTACTGGCGGCGACGACACTGCGGCGAGTCAAGGTGAACAGCAAAACGCCGGACGAGCTGAACAATCTCAGCCCGTCCGGCGTCTGAACCAGAGGTCAGACGAGGTTCACCGCACGCGCGGACGTCGCCCCGATCTCCGACTCCACCTCGGCCAGCACCCCGGAGGGCACCGTGTCGTCCACGGTCAGCACCGCCAGCGCCTCGCCACCGGCCACCGACCGCGACACCTGCATCCCGGCGATGTTGATACCCGCCTCGCCAAAGATCCGCCCGACCGTGCCGACGACACCGGGACGGTCCTCGTACCGCAGCACCACCATGTGGTCGGCGAGGGCCAGGTCGACGTCGTACTCCCCGACCGCGACGATCTTCTGGAGGTGCTTCGGGCCGGCCAGCGTGCCGGAGACCGACACCTCCTCGCCGCTGCCGAGCGTGCCGCGCACGGTGACGACGTTACGGTGGTCGGCCGACTCCGAGCTGGTGGTCAGCCGTACCTCAACTCCCCGCTCCTGCGCGAACAGCGGGGCGTTGACGTACGACACCGTCTCGGCGACGACGTCCTCGAAGACACCCTTGAGGGCGGACAGCTCCAGCACCTTCACATCGTGCTGGGTGATCTCGCCGTACACCTCGACGTCGAGGCGGACCGCGACCTCGCCCGCGAGCGCGGTGAAGATGCGGCCGAGGCGCTCGGCGAGGGGCAGGCCCGGCTTGACGTCCTCGGCGATGACACCGCCCTGGACGTTGACCGCGTCGGGCACCAGCTCACCGGCGAGGGCCAGGCGCACCGACTTGGCGACGGCGATACCGGCCTTCTCCTGGGCCTCGTCGGTGGAGGCACCGAGGTGCGGGGTGGCGACGACCTGGTCGAACTCGAAGAGCGGGGAGTCCGTGCAGGGCTCCTTGGCGTACACGTCGAGACCGGCGCCCGCGACGCGCCCCTCCTTCAACGCCGAGTACAGCGCCTCCTCGTCGACGATCCCGCCGCGCGCGGCGTTGACGATCCGCACGCTCGGCTTGACCTTGCGCAGCGCCTCGTCGCCGATGAGGCCGACGGTCTCGGGGGTCTTGGGGAGGTGGACGGTGATGAAGTCGGAGACCTCGAGCAGCTCGTCCAGCGACAGCACCTTGACGCCCATCTGGGCGGCGCGGGCGGGCTGGATGTAGGGGTCGTAGGCGACGACCTTCATCCCGAACCCGGACATGCGCTGCGCGACGAGCGCGCCGATGCGGCCGAGGCCGACGACACCGAGGGTCTTCTCGGCCAGCTCCACGCCCGTGTACTTGCTGCGCTTCCACTCGCCGTTCTTCAGCGCGGCGTTGGCCTGCGGGATGTGGCGGGCGGTGGCGACGAGGAGACCGCAGGCCAGCTCGGCGGCGGTCACGATGTTGGAGGTCGGGGCGTTGACGACCATCACGCCGGCCTTGGTGGCGGCGGAGACGTCGACGTTGTCCAGGCCGACGCCGGCTCGTGCGACGACCTTCAGCTTGTTCGCGGCGGCGATCGCCTCGGCGTCCACCTTGGTGGCCGAGCGGATCAGGATCGCGTCGACGTCGGCGATGGCGGGCAGCAGCTCCGCGCGGTCCGCGCCGTTGCAGTGCCGGATCTCGAAGTCCGGACCAAGCGCGTCCACGGTCGCGGGCGACAGCTCTTCAGCGATGAGTACGACAGGTTTCGAGCTCACGTGAGTCCTCACAGGTCCAATGCGGACGGCCGTCCCGACGGCCGCAGGCGGTGGAGGGGCTAGCCGCGTGGAGACGCACGACGTTGTGGGCCTGACGCGTATGTAGTACGGCAGTGTAGTGGCGCGGCCGAGGTCGTCCTGCGCCTCTGCGGAAGGATCACCCGGACGTGATCCGACGGGTTGGACAACGGGGCCGGAGCTGACCGCTCCGACCCCGTCACCCGAGGCTCACGCCTCTTCGTCGACCCAGCTCATCAGCTTGCGCAGCTGCTTGCCCGTGGTCTCCAGCAGGTGCTCGGAGTCCGCGGTCTTGTACTCGTTGTACTTCTTCAGACCGCCGTGGTACTCGGCCATCCACTCACGCGCGAAGGTGCCGTCCTGGATCTCGGCGAGGACCTTCTTCATCTCGGCCTTGGTGGCGTCCGTGATGATCCGCGGGCCGGTGACGTAGTCGCCCCACTCGGCGGTCTCGGAGATCGACCAGCGCATCTTCTCCAGGCCGCCCTCGTACATGAGGTCCACGATGAGCTTCAGCTCGTGCAGGCACTCGAAGTACGCGATCTCCGGCTGGTAGCCCGCCTCGGTCAGCGTCTCGAAACCGGCCTTGACCAGCGCGGCCGTACCACCGCAGAGAACGGCCTGCTCACCGAAGAGGTCGGTCTCGGTCTCCTCGGTGAAGGTCGTCTTGATGACGCCCGCGCGGGTGCCGCCGATGCCCTTGGCGTACGACAGCGCGAGCGCGAAGCCGTTGCCGGTCGCGTCCTGCTCGACGGCCACGATGCAGGGAACGCCGCGGCCCTCCTCGTACTGACGACGCACGAGGTGACCCGGGCCCTTGGGGGCGACCATGCAGACGTCGACGTTCGCCGGGGGCTTGATGAAGTCGAAGCGGATGTTCAGGCCGTGGCCGAAGAACAGCGCGTCGCCGTCCTTCAGGTTCGGGGCGATGTGCTCCTCGTAGACCTGGGCCTGGATCGGGTCCGGGACGAGGATCATGATGACGTCGGCCTCGGCGGCGGCCTCGGACGGCGTCACCACGCGCAGGCCCTGCTCCTCGGCCTTCGCCTTGGACTTGGAGCCCTCGTGCAGACCGACGCGGACGTCGACACCCGAGTCACGGAGCGACAGCGCGTGGGCGTGGCCCTGGCTGCCGTAACCGATGACCGCGACCTTGCGGCCCTGGATGATGGACAGGTCGGCGTCGGCGTCGTAGAACAGCTCGGCCACTTTGGGTTCTCTCCTTGAGTGCAGGTGTTGCGTCCCACCGTATGACGGCGGGCGGAAGTGAAGACTCGGGGTCTCGGTATACGGGCGGCCCGGGAGCCGCCCGTACCCAGCTTTACGCGCTGCGGTCGAGCGCGCGCAGCGAGCGGTCCGTGATGGAGCGGGCGCCGCGGCCGATCGCGATGGTGCCGGACTGGACGAGTTCCTTGATGCCGAAGGGCTCCAGCATCTTCAGCATCGCGGACAGCTTGTCGCTGGAGCCGGTGGCCTCGATCGTGACGGCCTCCGGGGAGACGTCGACGGTCTTGGCGCGGAACAGCTGGACGATCTCGACGATCTGGGAGCGCGTCTCGTTGTCGGCGCGCACCTTCACCAGAACGAGTTCACGGTGGACGGCCTGCGCCGGCTCCAGCTCGACGATCTTCAGCACCTCGACGAGCTTGTTGAGCTGCTTGGTGACCTGTTCCAGGGGCAGGGCGTCGACGCTCACCACGATCGTGATGCGGGAGATGTCGGCGTGCTCGGTCACCCCGACGGCGAGCGAGTCGATGTTGAAGCCGCGGCGCGAGAAGAGGGCCGCGATCCGGGCGAGGATGCCCGGCTTGTTCTCCACCAGGACGGAGAGCGTGTGCTTGGACATGATCTGCTTCCTTTACGGCTCTCAGTCGTCTTCGTTGTCGCCGAAGTCGGGGCGGACGTCCCGGGCGGCCATGATCTCGTCGTTGGAGGTGCCGGCGGCGACCATCGGCCACACCATCGCGTCCTCGTGGACGATGAAGTCGACGACGACGGGACGGTCGTTGATGGCGTTGGCCTCCGCGATGACCTTGTCCAGGTCCTCCGGACGCTCGCAGCGCAGGCCCACGCAGCCCATCGCCTCGGACAGCTTCACGAAGTCCGGCACGCGCGTGCCCTTCGCGTCCGGGTTGACGTCCTCCGGGCCGCTGTGGAGCACGGTGTTGGAGTAGCGCTGGTTGTAGAAGAGGGTCTGCCACTGGCGGACCATCCCGAGGGCGCCGTTGTTGATGATGGCGACCTTGATCGGGATGTTGTTCAGGGCGCAGGTGGTGAGTTCCTGGTTGGTCATCTGGAAGCAGCCGTCGCCGTCGATCGCCCAGACGGTGTTGCCCGGGGCGCCCGCCTTGGCGCCCATCGCGGCCGGGACCGCGTAGCCCATGGTTCCGGCGCCGCCGGAGTTCAGCCAGGTCGCGGGCTTCTCGTACTCGATGAAGTGCGCGGCCCACATCTGGTGCTGGCCGACGCCCGCGGCGAAGATCGTGCCCTCGGGGGCGAGCTGCCCGATCCGCTGGATGACCTGCTGCGGGGACAGGGAGCCGTCGGCGGGCTGGTCGTAGCCGAGCGGGTAGGTCTCGCGCCACCGGGACAGGTCCTTCCACCAGGCGCTGTAGTCGCCCTGGTGGCCCTCGCTGTGCTCCTTCTGGACGGCCTGGACCAGGTCGGCGATGACCTCGCGGGCGTCCCCGACGATCGGCACGTCGGCGGCGCGGTTCTTGCCGATCTCGGCCGGGTCGATGTCGGCGTGGACGATCTTGGCGTGCGGGGCGAAGCTGTCCAGCTTGCCGGTGACGCGGTCGTCGAAGCGGGTTCCGAGGGCGACGATCAGGTCGGCCTTCTGCAGCGCGGTGACGGCGGTGACCGAACCGTGCATGCCCGGCATTCCCACGTGCAGCGGGTGGCTGTCGGGGAAGGCGCCGAGCGCCATCAGGGTGGTGGTGACGGGCGCTCCGGTGAGTTCCGCGAGGACCTTCAGCTCGGCGGTGGCGCCGGCCTTGATGACACCGCCGCCGACGTAGAGGACGGGTCGCTTGGCCTGGGTGATCAGCTTGGCGCCCTCGCGGATCTGCTTGGCGTGCGGCTTGGTCACCGGGCGGTAGCCGGGCAGGTCCATGACGGGCGGCCAGGAGAACGTCGTCTGCGCCTGGAGGGCGTCCTTGGCGATGTCGACCAGGACCGGACCGGGACGCCCTGTCGAGGCGATGTGGAAGGCCTGCGCGATGATCCGCGGGATGTCCTCGGCCTTGGTGACCAGGAAGTTGTGCTTGGTGATCGGCATGGTGATGCCGACGATGTCCGCCTCCTGGAAGGCGTCCGTGCCGATCGCCTTGGAGGCCACCTGGCCGGTGATCGCCACGAGCGGCACTGAGTCCATGTGGGCGTCCGCGATCGGGGTGACCAGGTTGGTGGCGCCGGGGCCGGAGGTCGCCATGCAGACACCGACCTTGCCGGTGGCCTGCGCGTAGCCGGTGGCCGCGTGGCCCGCGCCCTGCTCGTGGCGGACCAGGACGTGCCGCACGCGCGTGGAGTCCATCAGCGGGTCGTACGCCGGGAGGATCGCACCGCCGGGGATGCCGAATACGGTCTCGGCGCCGACCTCCTCGAGAGAGCGGATGAGGGACTGCGCGCCCGTGACGTGCTCGGGGGCGGACGGCTGTCCTCCGGATCGGGGCCGCGGCTGCGGGTGATGGGCCCCGGTGGCCTGCTCGGTCATCGTCGTCTCTTCTCGATGCTGAGGGTTTGGTGCTGAGGTGGGGAAGCTGTGCGGGAAGGCTGTGCGGTGAAGCTGGACAACAAAAAACCCCTCGTGCCAAAAGGCAAGCGAGGGGAGCGCGCCGGGTGGGGTCGCTGAGCGATCGTGGCTCAGCGTCAGCCGACGCGCTTTCCAAGTACGAGAATTCGGGTGCGCATGGCACTGACCCTCCCCCCGGCACGCACTCACTGTCAAGTGGGTGGGACGGGAGTCTCATTATGTGAGCGGAGGGTCGTCCCGCCTCCGAGCACCGCGGTCATACCTCCGGTGTACACCCCCGCGCCGCCGCCCGCGAACGCGGGCTCGGCCGGTCCGTGCGGCACCGGATAGCACCCCGAGGCGAGCGCCCGGCGCAGCCGGTACTCGTCGAGCGGGCCGGAGAACGCCATGCCCTGTCCGTGCGTACAGCCCATCGCACGCAACGCGACCACCTGCTCCGGCAGATCCACGCCGTCGGCGACGGACTGGAGCCCGAGGTCGCCGGCGATCCGCAGCAGCCCACTGGTGATCTTGTACAGCCGGGCGGACTCGACGACGCCCTCGACCAGACCGCGGTCGAGCTTCAGCACGTCGACGGGGAGTCTGCGCAGCGCGGTGATCGCCGCGTAGCCGCTGCCGAAGCCGTCCAGGGCGATCCGGACCCCGACGCGCCGGATCGCGGTCAGCCGGCGCTCCAGCTCGTCCAGGGAGACCCGGGGATCGGTGTCGGACAGCTCGATCATCAGCGCGCCGGAGGGCAGCCCGTGGCGGGTCAGCAGCGCCTCGACGGAGCCGAGCGGCAGCGAGCGGTCCAGCAGCCGCTGGGCGCTCATCCGCACCGCCACGGGCACGGTGAGCCCATTGGCGGCCCGCTCGGCGGCCTGTTCGACGGCCTCCTCCAGGATCCAGCGCCCCAGCTCCTGCGTCTTGTCGCTGTCCTCGGCCACCCGCAGGAACTCGGCGGGGGTGAAGAGCACCCCTTGCGAGGACCGCCAGCGCGCCTGCGCGGTGACCGACGTGATCCGGCCGTCCTCCAGGCTGACGACGGGCTGGTGCAGCAGCGCGAACTCGCCGTCGTGCAGCGCGGCCCGCAGACGCGTGGCCAGCTCCGCCTTGCGTACGACGTCCTGCTGCATCTGTGGGGCGTACAGCTCGACGCGGCCCTTGCCGCCCGCCTTGGCGCGGTACATGGCCAGGTCGGCGTTGCGCAGGATCTCACCGGCCCCGAGCCCCGGCTCGGCGAAGGCGACGCCGATGGAGGCGGCGACCCGGACATCGTTGCCGCCGATGAGGTAGGGCTGGGAGAGGGTGAGCCTGAGGCGGTCGGCGAGCTCCAGGATGTGGCCTTCGCGGGCGGTGCGGTCGCGGGTGCCGTCCCCGACGATCAGGGCGGCGAACTCGTCCCCGCCCAGCCGGGAGGCGGTGTCGCCGTGCCGGACCGCGTCCTGGAGTCTGCGGGCGGCCTGGACGAGCAGTTCGTCCCCGGCCTGGTGCCCGATCGTGTCGTTGACGGCCTTGAAGCCGTCCAGGTCGATGAAGAGGACGGCGGTGCCGCGGTCGGAGGTGCGGCGGCCGGACAGCGCGTGCTGGACGCGCTGGGTGAACAGGGCGCGGTTGGGCAGGTCGGTCAGCGGGTCGTGCTCGGCGTTGTGCTGGAGCTGCGCCTGCAGGCGCACTCGCTCGGTCACGTCCCGGCTGTTGAAGATGAGGCCGCCGTGGTGGCGGTTGACGGTGGACTCGACGTTGAGCCAGCCGCCGTCGCCGGACCGGAAGCGGCACTCGATGCGGGTGGTGGGTTCTTCGAGGGGGCTGGCGGCGAGGAAGCGGCGCACCTCGTGCACCACGCAGCCCAGGTCCTCCGGGTGGATGAGTCCGGCCAGTTCGGTGCCTACGAGGTCCTCGGCGGGGCGGCCGTAGACCCCGGCGGCGGCCGGGGAGACGTACCGGAGGATGCCGTTGGGCGCGGCGATCATGATGACGTCGCTGGAGCCCTGCACCAGGGAGCGGAAGTGGTTCTCCTTCTGCGCCAGTTCCTGGGTGAGGGTGATGTTGTCGAGCAGCATGATGCCCTGGCGCACCACGAGGGCGAGGACGACGGTGCCGCCGGTGAGCAGCACCACGCGGGAGACGTTGTGGCCGTTGAGGACGTTGTAGAGGATCCCCAGCGTGCAGACGGCGGCCGCCAGATAGGGCGTGAGGGCGGCCAGTGATCCGGTGATCGGCCGGGTGGCCGGATACCGGCTCTGGTCGCCGCCCTGCGCGGACGGGTGGCGGTGGATCCCGGGGTGCTGCCGGGGCAGGTGCTCGTGCACCACGCGCGTGTGCCCGGCCGGGCGCTGCCGGTCGCCCTCCGGATGCCGGGGTGCGGCCCAGGGGGCGTACGCGAGGAGCAGGGAGCCGGCGAACCAGCCCGCGTCCAGCAACTGGCCCGAGCGGTAGCCGTTCTGCACCAGCGGCGATGTGAACAGGGCGTCGCACATCACGGTCAGGGCGAGGGCGCCGATCGCGGTGTTGACCGCGGAACGGTTGACCGCCGAGCGCCGGAAGTGCAGCGCGAGCACCATGCTGACCAGCGCGATGTCCAGCAGCGGGTACGCCAGGGAGAGCGCGGTGCCGGTCACGCTGGGTCCGTCGGTCTTCGCCGCGTGGGCGAGCGCGAGACTCCAGGACAGGGTGACCAGCGAACCGCCGATGAGCCAGGCGTCCAGGCCCAGGCAGACCCAACCCGCCCTCGTCACCGGTCGCTTGGCGAGCACGAGCAGGCCCACGATGGCGGGCGGCGCGAAGCACAGGAAGAACGGGTCGGCCCAACTCGGGGTGGGCACCTGCTCGTTCAGGACGACCTCGTACCACCCCCAGATGAGATTGCCGAGGGCCGCCATCGCCGAGGAGAGCGCGAAGAGCAGCCAGGCGGGTCGAAAGCGGACACGGCGGGAGCGGGCGTAGAGGAAGCAGGAGACCGCGGCGATGCCCGCCGCGGCGCTCAGCCCGAAGTCACCCATGATCTGGGCGGCTTTCTCCGAGCCCCAGCCGAGCGCGGAACCGACGGCGTATCCCGCGCAGACCAGGGCGAGCAGGAGCTGGTGGACCAGGCTCGGTCCGCTGCCGGAGAGAGGCGGGCGGGAGGGCAGTGCCCCCCGCGCGGACCGGGCCCGCAGTGCCCCGTCGACGGTGGTCAGGGGAGGCGGGGGCGAGGTCACCGGGCCCTCCCGGTCCGCGCCGCGCCGGGGTCCCGGGACTCCGGGTGGACCGGGTGCGCATGCCTCCTGCGGCTGCTGTGCCTGCGGTGGTGAGGACTGTGGTGGTGTGGATGGTGATGGCCGCCGTGACCGGCATGGCGGCCTCGTCTGCGCGCGCTGGTGTGCCAGGGTCGCCGCCGGCGGCCCCGCCGCGTCGGATCGTTCGTCCATAGGCCGTGCATCGCCCGTCGCCCCCCTCACAGTCTGCAATGTCATCCCCGGCGCCGAACGGTGCGCGGCGCAGCCCCTGTCGGGACGATACACCAGTCTCGTCACTCAGGGACATAGTTCCTCTACGCTCAGTGACGACCAGGACGGATGCGGGCACGGACCGCGTCCGAGAGGTTGCGGAGGGTGCCCGAAACGGATTACGCGCCCGTCGTAAGGATCACGTTCCGCAACGGCTCCCGGTTCACGAAACGGTTCAGTTGGTCCACCAACAGGCGCTCGGCGCGCGGCCGGAAGGCGGAGGTGGGTCCTCCGACGTGCGGGCTGATGAGGACACCCGGCGCCTGCCACAGGGGGTGGCCCGCGGGCAGCGGTTCGGGGTCGGTGACGTCGAGGGCCGCGGTGAGGCGTCCGGTCTCCAGCTCCGCGAGCAGGGCCTTGGTGTCGACGACGGGACCGCGGGCCACGTTCACCAGCAGGGCGCCGTCCTTCATACGGGCCAGGAAGTCGGCGTCGGCCAGATGCCGGGTGGCGTCGGTGAGAGGAGTGGACAGGACGACGACGTCCGCGTCGGGGAGCAGGGCGGGCAGGTCGGTGAGCGGATGCACCGGGCCGCGCTCCGTGGTGCGCGCGGAGCGCGCGACGCGCACCACCCGCGCGACCTCGAAGGGCACGAGCCGGTCCTCGATGGCGGCGCCGATGGAGCCGTAGCCCACGACGAGCACGTTCTTGTCGGCGAGCGCGGGCCGGAACCCGCCGCGCCACTCCCCCTTGTCCTGGGCCCGCACGAAGTCGGGGATGCCGCGCAGCGAGGCGAGGATCAGGGCGAGCGTGAGCTCGGCGGTGCTGGCCTCGTGCACACCGCGCGCGTTGCACAGCCGTACGCCGTCGGGCAGGTCCTTCAGCCCCGGCAGCACGTTGTCGACGCCGGCCGACAGCGTCTGCACGACCTGTACGGAACTCAGGTGCGGCATCGGCCGCAGGACGACGTCCAGGGGCTTCATGTAGGGGACGACGTAGTAGGCGCACTCGGCGGGATCCGCCGGGAAGTCCTCGGCACCGTCCCAGAAGCGGTAGTTCGGGCCCGCGGGCAGTCCCTCGATGTCCTCGGGCGGGATGGGCAGCCAAACGTCAGCAGTCATGGTCAGGAGGCTATGTCAGGCGGTTGAGGGCGCAGAGGTTAGGTTGGGGGCCGGAAGAGGGAGGGTCACGGGCAGGTGGAGGCCAGGACTATCGGCGCGGCGGCGCTCGCGGTGGGAGCCGTCGGACTCGGATGCATGCCGATGAGCTGGGCGTACAACGGGTCGCGGCAGCGCGGCGACGAGTCGGTCAGGGCCGTGCACCGGGCGCTCGACCTGGGCTCGACGCTGCTGGACACCGCCGACATGTACGGCCCGTTCACCAACGAGCTGCTGGTGGGGCGAGTGTTGAAGGAGCGGCGCGGGGACGCGTTCGTCTCGACCAAGGTCGGCCTGCTGGTGGGCGAGCAGCACATCGTGGCCAACGGCCGCCCCGGCTATGTGAGAAGGGCCTGTGACGCGTCCCTGCGCCGGTTGCAGACCGATGTGATCGACCTCTACCAGCTGCACCGCGAGGATCCCGAGGTCCCGGTCGAGGAGACCTGGGGCGCAATGGCGGAACTCGTCCAGGCCGGAAAGGTACGGGCGTTGGGGCTGTGCGCGATGGGGGCGCGGGGCGGCCGCCGCTCGGGGACCCGGCTGTACGACGCGACGATCCGCCAACTGCGGCGGGTCCAGCAGGTCTTCCCGGTGAGCGCGGTGGAGGCCGAGCTGTCGGTGTGGTCGCCGGAGGCGCTGGAGACGCTGCTGCCGTGGTGCGCGGCGCGCGGGATCGGCTTCCTGGCGGCGATGCCGCTGGGCAACGGCTTCCTGACCGGCACACTCACTCCCGGCGAGGGGTTCGAACCGGACGACGTGCGCGCCCGCCATCCCCGCTTCACCGCCGAGATGATGGCCGCGAACCAGCCGATCGTGGCCGGCCTGCGCCGCGTCGCCGCACGGCACGGGGAGGACGTGACCGCGGCCCAGGTGGCACTGGCCTGGGTGCTCGCCCAGGGCCCGCACATAGTCCCGGTCCCGGGCACCAAGCAGGAGCGCTGGGTCACGGAGAACGCGGCGGCGGCCGGGTTGCGGCTGACGGCGGAGGACCGGGCGGAGGTGGCGGGGCTGCCGGCGGCGCGGGGGTCTTGGGACTGAGGTCGGGGGTCGCGGGGCTGAGGCCGGGGGTCGTGGAGCTGAAACCGGCGGTCGCAGGACTGACGCCGGGCGGTCGTTGAGCTGAAACCGGCAGTCGCAGGACCGACGCCGACGGCCGTGCGACCAAGCCTGCGGTCTTGGGCCTGGAACCGGCCGAGACGGGCTGGGACCGGCCGAGAGGGGCGCCTTCGCGCATCCCCCGCCTGAGATCGGGAACCTGTGAGGCACGAGCGGTGTATGACAGGTAGAACCCGCCGCTTCGAAGGGACCATGATCGTGCAACGTCGAGCTGTGTCGGCCGTGTTGGCCACCGCCGCCCTCGTGCTGACGGCCGGCTGCTCATCGGATTCCTCGGGCTCCTCGGGCGACGGCGGAGGAGCCACCGAGAGCACCGCGTCCGCAGGCGGTACCGCCCCCTCCTCCCCCACCCAGCAGGCCGCCGACGAGCCCCCGCCCGCGAAGGGCTCGGTGAAGGTGCTGCGCACGGTCGCCGAGGACCTGAAGACCCCCTGGGGCCTGGCCCCCCTGCCCGACGGCGACCTGCTGGTCTCCTCCCGGGACGACGGCACCATCACCCGGGTCGACGAGAAGTCGGGCAAGAAGACGGAGCTGGGCGAGGTCTCCGGCGTCTCGGCGGCCGGCGAGGGCGGCCTGCTGGGCATCGCCCTGTCCCCGGACTACGCCTCGGACCACATGGTCTACGCGTACTTCACCTCGGCCTCGGACAACCGCATCGTCCGGATGATCTACGACGAGCAGAAGCCCTCCGGCGACCAGCTCGGCGCCCCCGACACCCTCTTCAAGGGCATCCCCAAGGGCTACATCCACAACGGCGGCCGGATCGCCTTCGGCCCCGACGGCATGCTCTACGCGGGCACGGGCGAGAGCGGCAACACCGGCCTGTCCCAGGACACCAAGTCCCTCGGCGGCAAGATCCTGCGCCTGACCCCGGAGGGCGAGCCGGCCCCGGGCAACCCCTTCCCCGGCTCCCCCGTCTACTCCTACGGCCACCGCAATGTGCAGGGCCTGGCCTGGGACTCCAAACAGCGCCTGTTCGCCTCGGAGTTCGGCCAGGACACCTGGGACGAACTGAACGCGATCAAGCCGGGCGGCAACTACGGCTGGCCGGACGCCGAGGGCAAGTCCGACGACAAGAAGTTCCAGAACCCGATCGCCCAGTGGCACACCGACGACGCCTCCCCCAGCGGCATCGCCTACGCCGAGGGCTCGATCTGGATGGCGGGGCTCAAGGGCCAGCGCCTGTGGCGCATCCCGTTGAAGGGCACCGAGGCGTCCGCCGACCCCCAGGCCTTCCTGAAGGGCGAGTACGGCCGGCTGCGCACGGTGGTATCGGCGGGCGGCGACAAGCTGTGGCTGGTCACCAGCAACACGGACGGGCGCGGCAGCCCGAAGGACGGCGACGACAGGATCCTGGAGATACAGGTCAGCTAGCGGCGGCTTCTCCCGCGCCCTGGGCGTCCTCGTCCGACTCCGGCTCCGACTCCGGTTTGGGCAGCCGTACGACCACCTTCCCGGAGGCGAGGTCTATCGGTCCGCGCCCCGGGTCGCCGTCGCCGACGTCCACCCGGGTCAGCTCCAGTCGCCTGCGCTCGTCGTTGGTGTGTTTGCGACCAGGTGCGAACAGTTCCTCGAACATGTTGAACACAAAGCCTCCCCAGGGCCGGTCGTCTCCACCGTACGCCTCACCCCGCGCCGGGCGCCTGGAGAGCCTCCGCGGGGAAGAGGCCGAGGCGGTGGGCGACCGCCGCCGCCTCACCCCGGCCGGAGACGCCGAGCTTGGCGAGGATGTTCGAGACATGGACGCTGGCCGTCTTCGGGGAGATGAAGAGTTCCTCGGCTATCCGGCGGTTGCTGTGGCCGCGGGCGACCAGGCGCAGGACGTCGCGTTCGCGGCCGGTGAGGCCGAGGGTGCGGACCGGGTCGTCGGGTTCGTCGGCGGCGGAGGCCGGGGCCGCGGTCAGGGTGAGGCGGGCGCGCTGGGCGAGCAGGGCGACCGCGTCGGCCAGGGGCCGGGCGCCGAGGTGGTCGGCGGCGGCGTGGGCGAGGCGCAGCAGCTCGGTGGCGCGGTCGCGGTCGGGCTGGTCGGCTCCGGGTGCCGTCAGCAGGGCCTCGGCGAGGCGGTGGCGGACGCGGGCGAGTTCGTAGGGCCGTTCGAGCGGCTCGAAGGCGGTGACGAGCGCGCACCAGTCGTCGGGGGTGCCGGCGTGCTCGGCGCGCAGCAGTTCGGCGCGGACCCAGCCCTCGTAGGCCTGCCAGACGGGGGCGTGGGTGACGAGCGGCTTGGCGGCCTCGCGGATGCGGGCGAGGATCCTGGCGCGGTCCTGGTCGGCGACGGACAGGCCGAGGGCGTCGGCCTCCATGGTGGCGGCGGTGAGCAGCAGGGGCCAGGCGTAGCGCTGGGTGCCGGGCGGGAAGCCGGTGTCGAGGACGCGTTCGAGGGTGGCCCGGGCGTCCAGGAGGCGACCCTCGGCGGCGGTGAGGCCGATGGTGATGTCGGCGAGGGGAAGGTCGCGCTGCGGGGCCTGGTCGTGGGCGCCGAAGTAGCCGAGGGCGGCGGTCAGATGGCTTCTGGCCTCGGCGAGTTCACCGCGGGCCAGGCAGAGCATCGCCCGGTTCACGGCGTGGAAGCCGCGGGGTTTGGCGCTCTGGCCGACGCGTTCGGCCTGGGAGGCGGCTTCGGCGGCCCGGTCCCAGTGGCCGAGGGTGTAGGAGGACTCGGCGAGATTGCCCCAGATCCAGGCCTCCTTGTCGGAGAGGCCGTGCCGGCGGGCGTGGGCGAGACCCTCCTGCATGATCTCCACGGCCTCCCGGGAGCGGCCGATGCCTTCGAGGGCGGAGGGGAGGTTGACGTAGGCGCGGCTGGCGACGCTGGGGATGCCGTCCTCGACGGTCTGCCGCAGGACCTCGTACATCTCGTCGAGTCCGGTCTCGACGCTGCCGGACTCGACCGCGAGGCCGGCGAGGGTGAGGCGCGCGTTCATCTCGATCTCGCGGGCGCCGACCATGCGGGCGTACTCCACGGCGCGTTCGGCGGCCGTGAGGGCCTCGGGGCCGGGGACGTGCACCATCGACCAGTTGGCGACGTTGGCGAGGACCTCGGCGTGCACCTCGGAGGGCGGCAGGCCGCGGACCAGGTCCTCGGCGGCGGCCAGTTCGGCCCAGCCGTCGCCGCGGGCCTGGGCCTGGATCAGATGGGAGCGCTGGACCCAGAACCAGGCGGCGCGCAGCGGGTCGCCGTCCTCCTCCAGCAGGTGCAGCGCCCGCTTGATGATCTTCAGGGCGCGTTCGCGTTCGCCGCCCAGCCGGCCGGCGACGGCGGCCTCGGCCATCAGGTCGAGGTAGCGCAGCGGGGTGGTGGCGGGGTCGCAGCCGCAGGGAGGGTAGACCTCGGTGTAGTCGACGGGGCGCAGGGCGGCGCGGACGTCCTCGGGGACGGTGTCCCACAGCTCCATCGCGCGTTCCAGGAGCCGGAGTTGCTCGGAGTAGGCGTGCCGGCGGCGGGCGGCGACGGAGGCCTCCAGGACGACGGGCAGGGCCTTCGCGGCGTCGTGGGCGTGGTACCAGTAGCTGGCCAGCCGCATGACCCGCTCGGCGGCCGGGACGAGCGCGGGGTCGGCCTCCAGGGCTTCGGCGTAGCGGCGGTTGAGGCGGGAGCGCTCGCCGGGCAGCAGGTCGTCGGCGACGGCCTCGCGGACCAGGGAGTGCCGGAAGCGGTAGCCGTCGCCGTCGGGCGCGGGGGTGAGGATGTTGGCGTTCACGGCGGCCCGCAGCGCCTCGATGAGGTCGTCCTCGGCGAGCTGCGCGACCGCGGCGAGCAGCCGGTATTCCACGGTGGAGCCGCCCTCGGCGACGATCCGGGCGACCCGCTGGGTGGTCTCGGGCAGCGACTCGACGCGGACCAGGAGGAGGTCGCGCAGGGAGTCGGTGAGGCCGGTGCCGCAGCCCTCGGTGGCGCAGACGGCGAGTTCCTCGACGAAGAAGGCGTTGCCGTCGGAGCGTTCGAAGATGTCGTCGACCTGGGCGGGGTCGGGTTCGGTGGCGAGGATGCCGGCGATCTGGCGGCAGACCTCGTCCCGGTTGAAGCGGCCGAGTTCGACGCGGCGGACGGTGCGCAGCCGGTCGAGTTCGGCGAGCAGGGGGCGCAGCGGGTGGCGGCGGTGGATGTCGTCGGCTCGGTAGGTGGCGAGGACGACCAGGCGGCCGGTGCGCAGGGTGCGGAAGAGGAAGGAGAGGAGGTGGCGGGTGGAGGCGTCGGCCCAGTGCAGGTCCTCCAGGGCGACGACGACGGTGCGGTCGGCGGCGACCCGCTCCAGCAGGCGGGCGGTGAGTTCGAAGAGCCGGGCCATGCTCTCCTCGTCGTGCCGGCCGCTGCCGCGGGCGGTGACGGCCTCGCCCAGCTCGGGCAGCAGCCGGGCCAGTTCCTCCTCCTGGCCCGCGGCCGCCGCGGCCAGTTCGGCGGGCAGGGCGCGGCGCAGGGCGCGCAGGGCGGTGGAGAAGGGGGCGAAGGGCAGTCCGTCGGCGCCGATCTCCACGCAGCCGCCGACGGCGACGACCGCGCCCTGCCGGCAGGCGGCGGTGGTGAACTCCTCGACGAGCCGGGTCTTGCCGACGCCCGCCTCCCCGCCGAGCAGCAACGCCTGCGGCTCGCCCGCGGCGGCACGGGCGAGCGCGTCGTTCAGGACGTCCAACTCGTCGGCGCGGCCGACGAACACCGGACTGACGGACCTCATCTCCACAGGCCCGAGCATCGCACGGGGGTACGACAGCGCGGCACCCGTTTTCGCAGCGCCGGGTGCCGCGGTGACGCTCACGCGGTGCGCAGGAACCGCTGCCGCCAAGGGCGGCCGGTATGCGATTCTCCCCCAGTGCCAAAAGCCTGGGAGGTACCCCCATCCGCGGTGCCTTCCGCGGCTTCACGGCGGGCGGCACGGCGGCCGCGCCGGACCTCGCGGGCGAGGCGCTCCTGCTCGGCCTGGCGGAGCAGCTCGGCGTTACGGATCTGGGAGAGCTCGTAGTCGAAATGCATGGTGTGTCCCCTCGGAGCGTCGGTTTCGGCTTCGCTTCTTGCGATGCCTCAACCTTCGTCTCCCAGGGGGGTGCGCCACATCGGGAGAGTTCCGCATCTTGGCGGCTCACGGGGGCCTTAGACGCGCCTGAGGGGCCTCAGGTACGTCCGTAAGGTGCTTACGGACGGCCTAAGACCCCTCAGGACCTGCGTCGATTCAGCTCGTGGAGACCGTGCCGAGCAGGAGGTCGGTGTACTTGAGGACGGCCAGGAGCAGGCCGATGACACCGAGGACGACACCGCCCCAGGCGACGGACTTGATCCAGGCGGCCTGCGGCCTGCCGGGGGCGCCGAACGCGGGGCGGACCAGCACGACCACGCCGACGATCAGGCCGAGCAGCGCGAAGATGCCGGCCCACAGCGCGGTGGCGTGCCAGGCGTCGTAGTAGCCCTCGTCGAGGAGCTTGGCGACGCTGGAGGAGGTCGCGGTCTGCGCGTGCAGCTGGCCGACCAGCTCCTGGCGCGCGGAGGCGATGGTGCCGACCCAGCTGCCGCTGAGCGAGACGAATCCGAGCACGGCCGCGACGACGGCGGCGGCACCCTGGGCGACACCGGCCGAGCCGGCGGCCTCGTTCCCGTCGCCGGCCTCGACGACGTCGTCGGTCTCGTCGGTTCCCTCGGTGTCCTCGGTGTCCTGGTCCGTGGCCTCGGTCTCCTCGGCCTCGGTCACCTCGTCGGTCTTGGTGACGTCCACCTTTTCGGCGTCGGTCTCGTCAGCTGTCTTCGTTCCCATGTCCGGCACCGTACGGATCCTGTCTGAGAGGCGTCTTAATGATCGTTGCGCGGGGCACGCGCGCGTGCCGCGCGCCATTCGGGGGCGAGGATCGACCACACCTCCAAGTCATGCCGTAGGCCACCATAGGGGTGCGCCTCCCGGCGGACACCATCGCGGGTCATGCCCAGGCACCGGGCCACGTTCAGGCTGGGGGTGTTCCCCGAGGCGGCGACCCATTCGATCCGGTGGATGCCGCGCTCCTCCACCGCCCAGTCGACGAGGATCCGCATCGCGCGGGTGATCAGTCCGCGGCCGGTGGCGGCGGGCTCCAGCCAGCAGCCGACCTCGCAATTGCCGCTCGCCGCGTCGAAGTTGAGGGTGAGCACCCCGCCGACGAGCTTTCCGTCCAGCCAGATGCCGTGGTAGCCGCCGGTGTCGTCGACCCGCATCCGCGCGTACCGCTGGAGCGCCTCCCGGGCGGACGGCACGTCGACGACCTGCGCGCCGAAGGGGATGAACTGTCCGATGAACTCCCGGCCGCGCTCCAGGTTGGCCAGGAACTCCTCCGCGTGCCACGGCTCCAGCGGCCGCAGCTCGGCTCCGTCGTCACCCAGGGATATCGCGTACATCGCCCCGTTGCTCCTTCTCCAGCTCCAGTTCCGCCACGACGTCCGTGAGCCTCTCATGCGCGGCCCGGCACTCCGGCGGCTCGATGCTGATGCGGGGCATCCGGCGGTCCAGCCAGCCCGGCAGCCACCAGTTGGCGCCGCCGAGCAGGTGCATGAGGGCGGGCACCAGCAACGTACGCAGGACGAAGGCGTCGAGCGCCACGGCGGCGGCGAGCGCGATGCCGAACATGGCGATCACGCGGTCGCCGCTGAGGACGAAGGCGAGGAAGACGGAGATCATGATGACCGCGGCGGAGTTGATGACGCGGCTGGTCTCGGCGAGGCCGACGCGGACGGCCCGCCGGTTGTCGCCGGTCTCCAGCCACTCCTCGTACATCCGGCTGACCAGGAAGACCTGGTAGTCCATGGAGAGCCCGAAGAGGACGGAGACCATGATCACGGGCAGGAAGGGCTCGATCGGGCCCGCGCGGCCGAGGCCGAGCATCTCGCTCCCCCAGCCCCACTGGAAGACCGCGACGACGACCCCGAAGGCGGCGGCCACGGCGGCGACGTTCATCGCGGCGGCCTTCAGCGGGATGCCGACGGAGCGGAAGGCGAGCAGGAGCAGCAGACAGCCGAGGCCGATGACGACGCCGACGAACAGGGGCAGCTTGCCGACGATGACGTCCGCGAAGTCGTCGTACGACGCTGTCATCCCGCCGACGTGGATGTCGAGGGAGGTGCCGGTCTCGGCGCGCGGGAGCACCTCGGTGCGCAGCCGGTCGACGAGGTCACTGGTCTGCCGGGACTGCGGGGACGACTCGGGGACGATCGTGAAGTAGGCGATGTCGCCCGAGGTGTTGTAGGTCACCGGGGTCACCGAGGCGATGCCGTCGGTGGTGCGGATGGTGGCGTCGAGGTTGTCGAGCAGGAGCTTGTCCTCGCCGCCGTCGACTCGTGTCACCAGCGTGAGGGGGCCGTTGACGCCGGGGCCGAAGCCGTCGGCGAGGAGGTCGTACGCCTGCCGGGTGGTCGAGGACTTCGGGTCGTTGCCCTGGTCGGAGGTGCCGAGGCGCAGACCCAGGGTGGGCAGGGCGAGGACGGTGATGACGACCAGGGCGAGCGCGCCGAGCAGCTTGGGGTGCCGTTCGACGAAGGCCGACCAGCGGTGGGCGAACCCGGTCGGCAGCTCCGGCTCGGGCCCGTGCTCGGCGAGGCGGCGGCGCTCGCGGCGGCTGAGGGCGCGCATGCCGATGAGGGAGAGCAGGGCGGGCAGCAGGGTCACGGAGGCGGCGACGGTCAGGACGACGGTCAGACAGGCGGCGATCGCGACGCCGTTGAGGAAGCCGAGCCGCAGGATCAGCATCCCGAGGAGGGCGATGCACACCGTGGCACCCGCGAAGACGACCGCGCGCCCGGTCGTGGTGACGGCGTTCTCGATGGACTCGGCGACGCCCAGGCCGCGCTTGAGTCCGCGCCGGTGCCGGGTGACGATGAACAGGGCGTAGTCGATGCCCACGCCGAGGCCGACCAGCATGCCGAGCATGGGGGCGAAGTCGGCGACGGTCATGGCGTGTCCGAGCAGCCCGATCCCGGCGTACGCGGTGCCGACGCCGACCAGCGCGGTGGCGATGGGCAGCAGCGAGGCGGCGAGCGAGCCGAAGGCCAGGAACAGCACGAGCGCGGCGACCAGCACGCCGACCACCTCGGCGAGATGCCCGCCGGAGGACTCGGTCAGGGCGACGGCGCTGCCGCCCAGCTCCACCTGGAGCCCGTCGGCCGCGGCGCCCTTGGCCGCCTTGACCACGGCCTGCGCCTCGGACTTGTCGATGTTCTCGGCGGAGGAGGCGAAGACGACGGTCGCGTACGCGGTGTGCCCGTCGGCGCTGATCTGGCCGGTGCCCGCGGTGTCGTAGGGGCTGACGACGGCGGCCACGCCCGGCAGCTCGGAGATCTCGTCCAGGGTCTGGGTCATCGTCTGTTCGACGTCGGCGTCCCGGACCGAACCCGAGTCGACCTTCCAGACAACGCTGTCGCTGTCCCCGCCGAGGCTCGGGAAGCCCTCTTCGAGCAGCTGGGTGGCGCGGCCGGACTCGGTGCCGGGGACCTCGTAGTCGTTGGAGTACGCCGAGCCGGTCAGGGCGGCGGCCGTGCTCACACCGGCGAGGGCGACGAGCCACAGGAGGACGACGAGGAGCCGTCGTCGGACACACCAGCGCGCGAGGGCTGCCACGTAGCTGCTCCCAGGGGTGAATTGTGGATCTTTGACCGGGAACAGCCCGCAAAGAACGCATGAGCAATGCGTGAACCACTCTTGCAGGCAGAAATGATCGTTTAAGCCGTTCGTGGGCTTAATCACGGGAGTGGGAGGCAGATCACAGGACAGTAACGATGACTCTGTCACATCAGTCGAACTGGTCTCCGAGCGCCATCACCATCACACCCGCGATCAGCAGCCACAGGGCTCTGCGGGTCCGCCCACGGGAGCCCAGGACCGCCGCGAGCGCACAGACCGCGGCGCCGAAGGCGTAGGCGGCCGGGACCAGGGTGGGGGCGGAGCCGCTGAGGCGGAGCGCCGACGCGGCCAGGCCGACGAGGGCGAGCAGGGCGCCGGTGCCGAAGGCCGTCCAGCGGGCCCGCCGGGCGTCCAGCACCTGGTCGTCGTACTCCTCCTGTATGCCGGACTGTATGCCGGACGGCTCGGAATTCGCAGGACCGTTCATGGCGGGCGAGCGTAGCCTGTCCCTCTGTGTTTGAGCGTCCGACAGAGCTCCTCCGTATCTCACACCGCCTCTCAGGATCCAAGGAGCCCGCTCACCGATGCCAGACGACCTCGCCCAGCGGCTGACCCAGGCCCGCTACCCCCGCAGCAACAGCTACGACGCCCGCTGGGTCGTCGAGAACCAGATGGGCCCGAACGCGCTGTGGCTGCTGGAGTGGCTCGCGCCCGCCCTGGGCCTGGACACCCTGCGCCCCTGCGCCCGCGTGCTCGACCTGGGCTGCGGCCGCGCGATGACCTCGGTCTTCCTGGCCAGGGAGTACGACGTCCAGGTCACCGCCGCCGACCTGTGGGTCAAGCCCGACGAGAACGCGAAGCGCATCGCCGAGGCCGGTTTCGCCGACCGGGTGCTGCCCGTGCACACCGAGGCGCACGACCTGCCGTTCGCCGAGGCGAGCTTCGACGCGATCGTCTCCATCGACGCGTACCAGTACTTCGGCACCGACGACCTCTACCTGCCCACGCTGACCCGGCTGCTCAAGCCGGGCGGGCGGATCGGGATCGTCGTACCGGCGCTCAAGGAGGAGATCGAGGGCACCGAGCCGCCGGAGCACCTCAAGCAGTGGTGGCAGCCCGACTTCTGGTGCTTCCACACCGCCGACTGGTGGCGGCGCCACTGGACCCGTGGCGGAACCGTCGAGGTGGAGGCCGCCGACTGGCAGCCGGACGGCTGGCGGGACTGGCTGCTGTGGTGCGATGTGATCGCCGAGGAGAGCCCCGAGGAGTTCCATCGCACGATGGCCCGCGAGGTCGGCGAGATGGTCCGCGCCGACGAGGGCCGGACGCTCGGTTTCGTACGGCTCGTAGGACGCCGTAAGTAGCGCTACGGCCCCGGAGGACATGTCCTCCGGGGCCGTACTCGGCGCTCTGGCTCAGCCCTCGCTGACGCCCAGCTTCTCCAGGATCAGCTCCTTGACGCGGGCCGCGTCGGCCTGACCGCGGGTCGCCTTCATGACCGCGCCGACCAGGGCGCCGGCCGCGGCCACCTTCCCGGAGCGGATCTTGTCGGCGATGCCCGGGTTGCCGGCGATGGCCTCGTCGACGGCGGTGCCGAGGGCACCCTCGTCGGAGACGACCTTCAGGCCGCGCTTGTCGACGACCTCGTCCGGGGTGCCTTCGCCCGCGAGGACGCCTTCGATGACCTGGCGGGCCAGCTTGTCGTTGAGGTCGCCCTTCGAGACCAGCTCGGTCACCCGGGCGACCTGCGCCGGGGTGATGGCCAGTTCGTCGAGCGCCTTGCCGGACTCGTTGGCGCTGCGCGCGAGTTCACCCATCCACCACTTGCGGGCGGAGGCCGCGTCGGCACCGGCGTCGATCGTGGCGACGATCAGGTCCAGGGCGCCGGCGTTGAGGATCGCCTGCATGTCGAGGGCAGTGATGCCCCACTCCGCGACCAGGCGGTTGCGGCGGGCCAGCGGCAACTCGGGCAGCCCGGCCCGGAGTTCCTCGACCCACTCGCGGGACGGGGCCACCGGCACGAGGTCCGGCTCGGGGAAGTACCGGTAGTCCTCGGCCTCCTCCTTCACGCGGCCCGAGGTCGTGGACCCCGTGTCCTCGTGGAAGTGCCGGGTCTCCTGGATGATCGTCCCGCCAGACGACAGGACGGCCGCGTGCCGCTGGATCTCGAAACGGGCCGCGCGCTCCACGGAACGCAGCGAGTTGACGTTCTTGGTCTCACTGCGGGTGCCGAACTTCTCACGGCCGTGCGGGCGCAGCGACAGGTTCACGTCGCAGCGCATCTGGCCCATCTCCATGCGGGCCTCGGAGACGCCGAGCGCCTTGATGACCTCGCGCAGCTCACGGACGTACGCCCGCGCGACCTCGGGAGCGCGCTCGCCCGCGCCCTCGATCGGCTTGGTGACGATCTCGATGAGCGGGATGCCGGCGCGGTTGTAGTCCAGCAGGGAGTGGGACGCGCCGTGGATACGGCCGGTGGCGCCGCCGACGTGCGTCGACTTGCCGGTGTCCTCCTCCATGTGGGCGCGCTCGATCTCCACCCGGAAGGTCTCGCCGTCCTCCAGCTGCACGTCGAGGTAGCCGTTGAAGGCGATCGGCTCGTCGTACTGGGAGGTCTGGAAGTTCTTCGGCATGTCCGGATAGAAGTAGTTCTTCCGGGCGAAGCGGCACCACTCGGCGATCTCGCAGTTCAGCGCGAGACCGATCTTGATGGCCGACTCGATGCCGATCGCGTTGACGACCGGGAGCGCGCCGGGCAGGCCGAGGCAGGTGGGGCAGGTCTGCGTGTTGGCGTCCTGGCCGAGTTCGGTCGAACAGCCGCAGAACATCTTGGTCTTGGTGCCGAGTTCGACATGGACCTCAAGGCCCATGACGGGGTCGTACGACGCGAGTGCGTCCTCGTACGACACCAGGTCGGTCGTGGTGGTCACGGTGTTACTTCCCTCTCAGCCCAACAGGACGTCGTCGTCGCCCAGCCGCTTCAGCTCGCGGTACAGGACGGCGAGGCCGGTGACGACGGCGACGGCGGCCACGGTCGCGTCGATCATGACCAGCGTGTCGCTCTCGGCGCGCGCCTTCTTGAGCCGCTTGGCGACACCGATGGCGCCGAACGCCGTGGTGGCGATGGACAGGTACGTACCGGACTTGGACTTCTTGAAGTCCTTCGCCTTGGTCAGCTTGCTCACAGCGACGGTGCCTCCTCCAGGAGCGGGTGGCCCCACCTTTCCACGAAGGCGGCCTCGACGGCGGCGCCGACCTTGTAGAGGCGGTCGTCCTTCAGGGCCGGGGCGATGATCTGGAGTCCGACCGGGAGGTTGTCCTCCGGGGCGAGACCGCAGGGCAGCGACATGGCCGAGTTGCCCGCGAGGTTGGTCGGAATGGTGCAGAGGTCCGCGAGGTACATCGCCATCGGGTCGTCGGCACGCTCGCCGATCGGGAAGGCGGTGGTCGGGGTCGTCGGGGAGACGATCACGTCGACCTGCTCGAACGCCTTCTCGAAGTCGCGCGTGATGAGCGTACGGACCTTCTGGGCGGAGCCGTAGTACGCGTCGTAGTAGCCGCTCGACAGGGCGTACGTGCCGAGCATGATCCGGCGCTTGACCTCGGGGCCGAAGCCCTCCGCCCGGGTGAGGGAGGTGACCGCCTCGGCTGAGTTGGTGCCGTCGTCGCCGGTACGGAGGCCGTAACGCAGGCCGTCGAAGCGGGCGAGGTTGCTCGAACACTCACTCGGTGCGATGAGGTAGTACGCGGAGAGCGCGAGGTCGAAGGACGGGCAGTCCAGCTCGACGATCTCGGCGCCGAGGTCCTTCAGCAGCGCCACGGACTCGTCGAACCGCTGGATGACGCCGGCCTGGTAGCCCTCGCCGCGGAACTGCTTGACGACACCGACGCGCATGCCCTCGACGCTGCCGTTGCGGGCGGCCTCGACGACCGGCGGGACCGGCGCGTCGATCGACGTCGAGTCCAGCGGGTCGTGTCCGGCGATGACCTCGTGGAGCAGGGCCGCGTCCAGGACCGTACGGGCGCAGGGGCCGCCCTGGTCGAGGGAGCTGGAGAAGGCGACCATGCCGTAGCGGGAGACCGCGCCGTAGGTCGGCTTGACGCCGACCGTGCCGGTGACGGCGGCCGGCTGGCGGATGGAGCCGCCGGTGTCGGTGCCGATGGCGAGGGGCGCCATGTGCGCGGCGAGCGCCGCGGAGGAACCGCCGCCGGAGCCGCCGGGGATCCGGGTGAGGTCCCAGGGGTTGCCGGTCGGGCCATAGGCGCTGTTCTCGGTCGAGGACCCCATGGCGAACTCGTCCATGTTGGTCTTGCCGAGGATGACGACGTCGGCGGCCTTCAGCTTCTTGGTGAGGGTCGCGTCGTACGGCGGGATCCAGCCCTCGAGGATCTTCGAACCGACGGTCGTCGGGATGCCCTCGGTGGTGAAGATGTCCTTCAGCGCGAGCGGGACGCCGGCCAGCGGGCCGAGCTTCTCGCCCCTCTCCCGCTTCTCGTCGACGGCACGGGCCTGCGCGAGGGCGCCCTCGCGGTCGACGTGCAGGAAGGCGTGCACCTTCTCGTCGACGGCCTCGATCCGGGCCAGGTGGGCCTCGGCGACCTGCACGGCCGTGAGCTCACCGGAAGCGATCTTCGCGGCGGTCTCGGCGGCGGTCAGCTTGATGATGGTGACGTGGTCCGTCATGGCGATCAGTCCTCCCCCAGGATCTGCGGCACCTTGAAACGCTGCTGCTCCTGGGCCGGGGCGCCGGAGAGCGCCTGCTCGGGGGTGAGCGAGGGACGGACCTCGTCCGCCCGCATGACGTTCGTCAGCGGGAGCGGGTGCGAGGTCGGCGGTACGTCTTGGTCGGCGACCTCACTGACGCGTGCGACCGCGCCGATGATGTCGTCCAGCTGTCCCGCGAAGTGCTCGAGCTCTTCGGGCTTCAGCTCCAGACGCGCCAGCCGTGCGAGGTGAGCGACCTCCTCGCGCGTGATGCCAGGCATGCAGCGATCCTCTGGGGTGAGTGTGTGTGGTTTGGGGCCAATCCTATGGCGCGGTGGCCTCTGGCTGTTAAACGGATTCGCAAGGGGGTGCCCGAGTCCGTCGTGGAGCGGCCGCGGGTACGTCGTGGCTTGTCGCGCAGTTCCCCGCGCCCCTGTGCGCCCCTACGGGGCGTTCACTCCGCCGCAGGCAGTGCTGCCCTTGGCCGCTGCCAGCCCCGCGACCCCCGCGCCCGCAGCCACGCCGTCGTCTCCTCCGGTGGCATCGCCGCGGCCACCAGCCAGCCCTGTACGGCGTCGCAGCCCATGTCCCGCAGGCGTTCCCAGGTCTCGTCGTCCTCGACGCCCTCGGCCACGACCAGGAGGCCCAGGGAGTGGGCGAGGTCGACCGTGCAGCGGACGATCTCCGCGTCCTCGGTGTCGACGGCCAGCTTGGCCACGAAGGAGCGGTCGATCTTCAGTTCGCTGACGGGGAGGCGGCGCAGGTGGACCAGCGAGGAGTAGCCGGTGCCGAAGTCGTCCAGGGACATCTTCACGCCGTGGCCGGTGAGGGCCGCGAGCGTGTCCGCCGCCCGCGAGGGGTCCTCCAGCAGGACGTGCTCGGTGATCTCCAGTTGGAGCGCTCCCGCGGGAACGCCGTGACGGGCAAGGCGCGCGGCGACCGAGCCGGCGAACCCGGGGGTGTGCACATCGCGCGGCGAGACGTTGACCGCCACCGGCACCTGGAGCCCCTGCGCCCGCCACTGGGCGACCTGCGCGAGTGCCGTGTCCAGCACGTACTCGGTGAGATGCGGCATCAGCCCGGAGGACTCGGCGATCGCGATGAACTCGTCCGGCGGAACCTTCCCGCGCTCGGGGTGCACCCACCGCACCAGCGCCTCAAGACCGGCCACCTGTCCGTCGAAGCGAACCTTGGGCTGGTAGTGCAGCTGCACCTCGTGCGCGTCCAGCGCCCGGCGCAGATCGCCGAGCAGGCCGAGCCGGTCCGGGGTGTTGGAGTCCCGCTTGGACTCGTACACCTCCACGCCCGTACGGTCGCGTTTCGCCTGGTACATCGCCACGTCCGCGCGCCGCAGCAGCCCCTCGGCGTCCAGGGCGTGGTCGGGGAAGACGGCGACCCCGGCGCTGGCCTCCAGGACGAGGGTGAGCCCGTCGAGGTCGAGCGGGGAGCTGAGCGCGGCGACGAGGTTGCGGGCGACCCGGGTCGCGGAGGTCGTGGAGTCGGCGACCGGCAGTAAGACGGCGAACTCGTCACCGCCGAGCCGGGCCGCCTCCGCCCCGCGCGGCAGGGCGACGCGCAGCCGGTCGGCGATCTGGAGGAGGAGCCGGTCGCCGGCGAGGTGGCCCAGGGTGTCGTTGACCGACCGGAAGCGGTCGAGGTCGATGAGCATGAGCGCGGCCCGGGCGCCGATGCGTTCGGCGTCGTCCAGGGCGGTCCAGATGCGCTCCAGGAGCCACTGCCGGTTGGGCAGTCCGGTCAGCGGGTCGCGCAGCTGCTCCTCGGCGCGGGCCCGGGCCATCCACAGGGTGGAGTCGAGGGCGATGAGCGGGATCGCGAAGAGCGGGAGCAGCAGGGGCTTGGCGGTGGCGACCACGCAGACCAGCGGGGCGATCCCGAGCAGCGCGACCGCGACCAGGCCCTGTCTGACCAGGGCGGTACGGGCCATGGTGGGCAGACCCGCGTGCCGCGAGGTGTGCAGGTACCAGCCCAGGACGCGGGTGACCGCGAGATAGGCGGCCGCGACCAGCATGACCTCGGGGCCGGTGTAGAAACTCCAGGTGTCGGGGTTCCAGGGGGTCTCGACGGACGGCGACTTGCCGAACATCCCGAGCACCAGGGCGCCCGCGGCTATGCCGAGGATGTCCACCGCGCCGTGCAGGATGCCCTGCCGCCAGCGGTGGCGCCTGGCTATGCCGACCAGCAGGACGACGGTGAGGCTGACCATTCCGGCGGGCACCCAGCCGTACAGCAGCAGGACGGCGAGAGTGAGGGCGGCGCCGGAGCCGGTGCCGCCCCACCAGCGGGCCCGGCCGAGGGCGACCAGATGGCCGACGATGACACCGGTCAGCACGGCCAGCGCCCAGCCGACCGTGCCGGACGGGAAGAGGGCGTGGCTGCCGGTGAACGCCCGGTAGAAGCCCGCGCCCAGCACGAAGGCGGCCGCTCCGACGACCGTGGCCGGCAGCGCGGGCCAGGACGGCTGCCGGTCGGCTTCGGAGCCCGGCAGTCCGGGGACACGGTCGGCGGTGAGCTGCGCGGCACCGGGACCGGCGGTCGCGGTGTGCGCTGCGGCGGGGCGCCCCGCCGTGCCCTCGTGCTCCGAAGGCCACCCGGTCCACCGGCTCGCCCGCCATGCGCCGACCAGCCGGCGCAGGCGCAGCCGTGAGTCCGGGGCGGCGCTCTCGGTCGGTTCCATTCCCGTCCCTCTCACAGCCGGCGGTGCCCACGCCACGCGGCCCGTTCACCCGACAACAACCCTGGGCACGGCAGGCGCACATCTCAACAGTAGGCCGCAGAAGGCTTCCACGGGCAGCGGTCGTCGACGGTTGCCCGAATGCGCCCCGGCCACCCGTATGCATCTGGTATGCGCCGATCGGGTGGCCTTCAACCGCCGCTCCTCGCTACTCCTCCGTGGGAAGCGCCACATCCGCGGCCGCCTCGGGGCCCTGTTCCAGCAGGACGGTGAAGCCGTCCTCGTTCAGAACGGGCACCTTGAGTTGCATCGCCTTGTCGTACTTGGAACCAGGATTGTCACCCACAACGACGAAAGACGTCTTCTTCGAAACAGAACCGGTCACTTTCGCTCCTCTGGTCTGGAGCGCCTCCTTGGCCCCGTCCCGGGTGAAGCGTTCGAGCGTGCCGGTCACGACGACGGTCAGTCCTTCGAGCGGACGCGGGCCCTCGTCCTCCCCGGAGCCCTCCTCCTCCATCCGGACGCCGGCCGCCTTCCACTTGCGCAGGATCTCCTGGTGCCAGTCCTCCGCGAACCACTCCTTGAGGGAGGTGGCGATGATCGGGCCGACGCCGTCGGTGTTCGCCAGCTCCTCCTCGCTCGCCTGCTCGATACGGTCGATGGAGCGGAAGTTGCGCGCCAGCGCCTCGGCGGCGACCGGGCCGACATGGCGGATCGACAGGCCGGTCAGGACGCGGGCGAGCGGGCGCTCCTTGGCGGCCGCGATGTTCTCCAGCATGGCCGTGGCGTTCTTCTTGGCCTCGCCCTGCTGGTTGGCGAAGACCGTGGCGATCTTCTCCTCGCCGGTCTTCGGGTCCCGCTTGGGCAGACCGGAGTCCTGGTCGAGGACGTACGCCTTGATGGGCAGCAGCCGCTCGATGGTGAGGTCGAACAGGTCGCCCTCGTCGGTCAGCGGCGGGTCCGAGGGCTCCAGCGGCTTGGTGAGCGCGGCCGCGGCGACATACCCGAAGTGCTCGATGTCCAGGGACTTGCGGCCCGCGAGGTAGAACAGGCGCTCACGCAACTGGGCCGGGCAGGTGCGGGCGTTGGGGCAGCGCAGGTCGACGTCCGCCTCCTTCATGGGCCGCAGGGCCGTACCGCACTCGGGGCACTCGCTCGGCATCACGAACTCGCGCTCGCTGCCGTCGCGCAGGTCGACCACCGGGCCGAGGATCTCGGGGATGACGTCACCGGCCTTGCGCAGCACCACGGTGTCCCCGATGAGCACGCCCTTGGCCTTGACGACGTCCTGGTTGTGCAGGGTCGCGAACTCCACCTCGGAGCCGGCCACCGTCACCGGCTCGACCTGGGCGTACGGCGTGACCCGGCCCGTACGGCCCACGCCCACGCGGATGTTGACGAGCTTGGTGTTGACCTCCTCCGGCGCGTACTTGTACGCGATGGCCCAGCGAGGGGCGCGGGAGGTGGAGCCGAGCCTTCCCTGGAGCGGGATCTCGTCCAGCTTGACGACCGCGCCGTCGATCTCGTGCTCCACGGAGTGGCGGTTCTCGCCGAAGTACGCGATGAACTCCCGCACACCGTCGAGCCCGTCGACCACCTTGTTGTGCTTGGCGGTGGGCAGGCCCCAGGACTTGAGGAGGTCGTAGCCCTCGGAGAGGCGGGTCATGCCGTCGAAGCCCTCCAGGGCGCCGATGCCGTGCACGACCATGTGGAGGGGGCGGGTGGCGGTGACGCGCGGGTCCTTCTGGCGCAGCGAACCCGCCGCCGCGTTGCGCGGGTTGGCGAAGGGCTTGTCGCCGGCCTCGACCAGACGGGCGTTGAGCTCCTCGAACTTCTCCATCGGGAAGTAGACCTCGCCGCGGATCTCCACGAGGTCGGGGACCTTGTCGCCGGTCAGGCGGTCCGGGATCTCGGCGATCGTACGGACGTTGGGCGTGATGTCCTCGCCGGTGCGGCCGTCGCCGCGGGTGGCCGCGCGGGTCAGCCTGCCGTGCTCGTAGGTGAGGTTGACGGCGAGGCCGTCGACCTTCAGCTCGCACAGCAGGTGGTAGTCGGTGGTGCCGACGTCCTTGGCGACGCGCTCCGCCCAGGCCGCCAGCTCCTCGTCGCTGAAGGCGTTGTCCAGGGAGAGCATGCGGGAGCGGTGCTGGACCGCCGTGAACTCCGTCTCGTACGCCCCCGCGACCTTCTGGGTCGGCGAGTCCGGGGTGCGCAGCTCGGGGTACTCCTCCTCCAGCGCCTCCAGCGTGCGCAGCAGCTTGTCGAAGTCCGCGTCGCTGATGACCGGGGCGTCGTTCACGTAGTACCGGAAGCGGTGCTCCTCGATCTGCTCAGCGAGCTGCGCGTGCTTCTCCCGTGCCTCCGCGGGCACTGTCGTCTCCGCTTGCCTGTCGCCGGCCACCGTGTTGTCCTCCCGTTACTCTGGGTTGTCCGCGAGGGATCTCGCCGCCCGGGCGCAGTGGGCGAGGGCCCGGCGCGCGTACTCCGGGGAAGCGCCCGCGAGTCCGCACGACGGGGTGAGGGTGACCGCGTCCGCGAGAAGCCCCGGATGCAGCCCCAGCCTGCGCCACAACGTCCTGACACCCCTGACGCTACCGGCAGGGTCTGACAATGCGGTGTCCGTGCCCGGCACGACACCGGCGAAGAGCCGCGTCCCCCCTTCCACCGCCTCGCCGATCACGTCGTCGTCACGCTCGGTGAGGAGCGTGAAGTCGAAGGAGACCGCGGCCGCGCCCGCCCGGCGCAGCAGGGCGAACGGCACGTCCGGTGCGCACGAGTGGACCACGACCGGGCCGTCGCCGTGAACCCCGACGACGTCCCGGAGCGTGGCCTCCACGACCTGCCGGTCGACGGCGCGGTGGGTGCGGTAGCCGCTGGCGGACTTCACCTGCCCGCGCAGGACGGCGATGAGGGAGGGCTCGTCGAGCTGGAGCACGAGCTGTGCGCCGGGGACCCTCCTGCGGACCTCCTCCAGATGCAGCCGCAGCCCCTCGGCGAGCGAGGCGGCGAGGTCCCTGCACGCGCCGGGGTCGGAGAGGGCGACCTCGCCGTTGCGCAACTCCAGGGCGGCGGCGAGCGTCCAGGGCCCCACGGCCTGGACCTTCAGCTGCCCCTCGTACCCCTGGGTGAACTCCTCCAGCGCGTCGAGGTCCTCCCCCAGCCACGACCGCGCCCGCTTGGTGTCCCGGCCCGGCCGGTCCCCGATCCGCCAGCCGCTCGGCTCCACGCGCGCGTACATCTCGACGAGCATCCCGGCGGTCCGGCCGATCATGTCCGCGCCGGGGCCGCGGGCGGGCAGCTCGGGCAGGAACGGGAAGTCCTCGAAGGAGCCGGTGGCGGTCTTGGCGGCCTCCCGGGCATCGCCGCCGGGAAGCGAGCCGATGCCGGTGGCGGGGCTGAAGGTGAACTGCTTGCTCTCACTCACCCGGGAAGCCTACGTAACGCTCGGAGGGCCGAGCCCCCTCAGCCGTACACCCCGTGCCGGCCCAGGAAGTCGAGCAGCCCTTGCGGGTCGGCGACTTCGAGGTTGTTGCGGAACCGCGCGCGTTCCCAGGAGACGTCGGTCCCGCCGTGGTGACTGCCGCTGCCGATGAACTCCCCGGCGGCGTCCAGCAGGACGACCGTCACACTTCCGTGGCAGCGGCAGATGTCGTCCTGGAAGACGCCGGTCGTGGTCAGGCGACGCAGCTCCGCGAGGGCCTCGTCGTCGTAGAACTCGGCGAGGATCTCGCGACGGGCGAGCGGTCCGCCGTCGTCGCCACCCCGCAGGACGACCGCGGCCTCGGTGCGGTCCCAGACATCGTCCAGCCAGGCCCGGATCTCCGCGCCGCTCCCGCGCCCGCCCGTCATCGACTCACCGTCCCGGACGGACCGTCAGGTCGTTGATCTCCGCGTCCCCCGGCAGGTCGAGCGCTGTCAGGATCGTCGTGGCGACCGACTCGGGGTCGATCCAGCGGGAGGCGTCGTACTCCTTGCCCTCCTGCTGGTGGACCTTGGCCTGCATGGGGCTCGCCGTGCGGCCGGGGTAGACCGAGGTGACGCGGACGCCGTTGCCGTGCTCCTCGTGGCGCAGGGAGTCGGCGAGAGCCTTCAGGCCGTGCTTGGAGGCGGCGTAGGCGGACCAGTCGGCGTGGGCGTTCAGGCCCGCGCCCGAGTTGACGAAGACGACATGGCCACGGGCGGCCCGGAGCTGCGGCAGGAAGTGGCGGGTCAGCTCGGCCGGCGAGATCAGGTTGACGTTCAGCTGGTGGCGCCAGGTCTTCGGGGTGAGGTCGCCGACCGGGCCGAGGTCGACGACGCCCGCGATGTGCAGCAGGGAGTCCACCCGGTCCGGCAGCGACTGGTGCGAGAAGGCCCACGACAGCTTGTCGGGGTCCGCCAGGTCACCGACCAGCGTCCGCGCCCCGGGGAAGTCCGCCGCCAGTTCCTTCGCGCGGCCCGCGTCGCGCGCGTGCAGCACGAGGTCGTCCCCGCGCGCGTGCAGACGGCGGGCGACGGCCGCGCCGATGCCGGAGCCCGCCCCGGTGATCACATGAGTAGCCATGGTCGTCATCGTCGCATCAGGCGACGCCCCTGCTCTCCTCCAGGTAGGCCAGCGCCCCCACCGGCTCCTCGGCGAAGAACACCAGGTCGGTCAGGGGCAGCGGCAGGAACCCCTCGTCCTCCATCCGCCGGAACTGCTCCTTGAGGCCGTCGTAGAAGCCCGCGGTGTTCAGCAGCACGACCGGCTTGTCGGTGTGGCCGTGCTTCTTCAGTTCGAGGATCTCGGTGGCCTCGTCGAGGGTGCCCGTGCCGCCCACCATGACGACCACGGCGTCGGCCTTCTCCAGGAGCAGCTTCTTGCGTTCGGCGAGGTCGGCGGCGATCACCATCTCGTCGACGCCGGGCCGGACCTTGGACGCCAGGAACCGCACGGAGACCCCGACGAGCCGCCCGCCCGCCTCCTGCACCCCGTCCGCGACCACCTTCATGAGGCCGACGTCCGAGCCGCCCCACACAAGCGTGTGCCCGCCCTTGCCCAGCAGCTTCGCGAACTCGCGCGCGGGGCGCGTGTAACGGTCGTCGAGGTCGGCGGCGGAAAGGAAGACACAGATTCGCATGAGGCCACCGTAGCCGGGAAGAACCGGGGGCCCGCGAGCGCTTTTCCGGTATGGCAGACGGACACACGATCACCATCGAGAAGAGCGACCGGCACGTGCGCGTGGTGCGGGGCGACCAGGTCCTGGCGGAGAGCGAACGGCCGCTGGTCCTCAGGGAGACGGGCTCGCCGGTGCGCTACTACCTCCCCGCCGAGGACGTACGTATCGACCTCCTGACCCCTTCCGAGACCCACACCTACTGTCCCTTCAAGGGCACCGCGTCCTATTGGTCGCTCCCGGACGCGCCCGACCTGGTGTGGTCCTATCCCGAGCCCAAGCCGGCGGTCGCCGAGATCAAGGGCCACCTCTGTTTCTACGAGGTGGAGATCATCGATTAGTTCCGTGTCCCGTGGGAGTCTCCACAGGTATGGACAAGAAGACCCTTTCCCGCGACGGCACCCCCCTCGCCCACCAGAGCACCGGCCGGGGCCCCGCCGTGATCCTCGTCAGCGGCGCGATGTCCACGGGCGGCACGGTCGCGCCCCTGGCCGGCCCGCTGTCGGAGCACTTCACCGTCTTCGTGTACGACCGCCGGGGCCGCGGTGGGAGCGGTGACACCGCGCCCTACGCCGTGGCCCGGGAGGTCGAGGACCTGGCGGCGCTCGTCGAGGCGGCCGGGGGCGACGCCTGTCTGTGGGGCGTCTCCTCGGGCGGAGCGCTGGTCCTGGAGGCCGCGGCGAGCGGACTGCCGGTCCGGCGGATCGCCGTCTACGAGACACCGTTCGCCGACTTCCTGGAGGGCGGCGCGCGACAGAACGCCCAGTACACGGAGCATCTCGAAGCCGCGCTCGCCGAGGGCCGGCGCGGGGACGCGGTCGAGCTGTTCCTGCGGCTCACCGGCATGGGCGAGGAGATGATCCGGGGCGCCCGCTCCTCCCCCATGTGGTCCGGCATGGAGGCGGTCGCCCCGACACTCGCCTACGACAACGCGGTCATGGCGGGTGGCCTGGTCCCCAGGGACCGGCTCACGTCGATCACCGTGCCGGTGCTGGCGGTCGCGGGCGGGGCGAGCCCGGAGTGGCTGCGCGAGGGCACCAGGGCGGTCGCCGAGGCGGCCCCGAAGGGCTCGTACCGCGTCCTGGAAGGCCAGACCCACATGGTGGACCCGGACGCCCTGGCACCCGTCCTGACGGAGTTCTTCGGGGAGTGAACCATCCGGAACGCCGGTCGCGCGCGTGCCTCAAAGAGCCGTCAGCCGTCAAAGGCACGCGCGCGTACGGGCGTTCAGCTTCAGGCCACGCCCACCGTCGCGCGCGTGGTCGTCGCGATCGTCGCCGAGCCCACCACGCGCGTGCCGTCGTACAGCACGATCGCCTGGCCGGGGGCAACGCCTCGGACCGGCTCCGTGAAGCGCACGTCGAGGGAGCCGTCCACCAGTTCCGCCGTCACCTCGGTCTCGCCGCCGTGGGCGCGTAGCTGGGCGGTGTAGGTGCCGGGGCCCTCGGGGGCCACCCCGCACCAGCGCGGCTTGATCGCGCTCAACGCGCTCACGTCCAGAGCCGCGGCCGGGCCGACCGTCACCGTGTTGTCCACCGGCGAGATGTCCAGGACGTAGCGCGGCTTGCCGTCGGGGGCCGGGGTGCCGATGCGCAGCCCCTTGCGCTGGCCGATGGTGAAGCCGTACGCGCCCTCGTGGGTGCCGACCTTGGCGCCGGACTCGTCGACGATGTCGCCCTCCGCCCGGCCCAGGCGTGAGGCGAGGAAGCCCTGGGTGTCGCCGTCGGCGATGAAGCAGATGTCGTGGGAGTCGGGCTTCTTGGCGACCGCGAGGCCCCGCCGCTCGGCCTCGGCGCGGATCTCGTCCTTGGTGGTGACGGTGTCGCCGAGCGGGAACAGCGCGTGCGCGAGCTGCCTGTCGTCGAGCACGCCGAGGACGTACGACTGGTCCTTGGCCATGTCGGAGGCGCGGTGCAGCTCACGGGTGCCGTCGGCCCGCACCAGGACCTTCGCGTAGTGGCCGGTGCACACCGCGTCGAAGCCGAGGGCGAGCGCCTTGTCGAGCAGGGCGGCGAACTTGATCTTCTCGTTGCAGCGCAGGCACGGGTTGGGGGTGCGGCCGGCCTCGTACTCGGCGACGAAGTCCTCGACGACGTCCTCGCGGAAGCGGTCGGCGAGGTCCCAGACGTAGAACGGGATGCCGATGACGTCGGCCGCGCGGCGGGCGTCCCGGGAGTCCTCGATGGTGCAACACCCGCGCGCGCCCGTGCGGAAGGACTGGGGGTTCGCCGAGAGGGCGAGATGGACACCGGTCACGTCATGGCCGGCCTCGGCGGCGCGTGCGGCGGCGACGGCGGAGTCCACCCCGCCGGACATGGCGGCGAGGACACGGAGGGGGCGCTGCGGGGTGTGAGTCATAACCCGTCCAGGGTAAGGGGCCGCGGGAACCGGAGCCCACGCATATCCGTTGACGATCACATGCGGGCGAGAAAAGCGGGCGAGGACACGGACCGGCGCATCGGGCGGCGGGCCCTGCTCATCGGCACGGCCGTCGCGGCGACGGGCGCGGCCGTGCTGGCCCGTGACGAGCTGGCGCGGCTGTGGTGGCGGGCGCCCGGCGTGGACAAGCCGCGTGTGGAGGGCGCGGTGGACTTCCGGGGCGCGCAGTGGGTGGCGGCCTCGGACGCGAACTGGCGGCGCGCGGACCGGCCCGACGACTACGGCATAGACATGGTGATCATCCATGTCACCCAGGGCAGTTTCGCGAGCGCGGTGAAGGTCTTCCAGGACCCGGGGCACGGCGCGGCGGCGCACTACGTCGTCCGCAAGGACGGCCACGTCACGCAGATGATCCGCGAGCTGGACGTGGCGTACCACGCGGGCAACCGGGCGTACAACGAACGCAGTGTGGGCATCGAGCACGAGGGCTTCGTCGACCGGCCCGAGGGTTTCACGGACGCGATGTACGAGGCCTCGGCGAAGCTGACGGCCGGGATCTGCGCGCGCTACGACATACCCGTCGACCGCGAGCATGTGATCGGCCATGTCGAGGTGCCGGGTACGGACCACACCGACCCGGGCAAGCACTGGGACTGGACCCGGTACATGCGGCTGGTGAAGGCCGCGTACACGGCAGCGACCCGGACTTCCACGTGATACAGGTCACATGTCCTCAGTATCGTGAACAATCGATGAGGACCAGCCGTCCGATGTGTCCCGCACGCCGAACCTGACCTGCGACGTGCCAAGTTGGTTTTTCTTCAAGTGAGTTGACGACAGCAAGCGCTCGCTCACAGTCCACAGGATTGCTGGCTCGCTCCCAACTTGCCCTCACACTTCCCACAGTCCCCGGCCCGAAGCTCCACGGCCATGACACACACCACCGAGCCCGACGAGGGCACGCACACCAGAGAAGACGGCCGGGGGGTCGACGCCGAGCACACCAAGGCCGAACACACCAAGGCCGGACACACCAAAGCCGCGCACACCAAGAAGGGCCGGCACGGCAAGGGCCTGCACCGGCGGAAGTTCCTCGGCGGGATGGCCGGGGTGGGGCTCGCCGCGGTCGGCGCGGCCGGGGCGACCTTCTCCCTGCTGACCGAGGGCACCCGCAACAAGGCGGCCGCGGCCACCACGGCGGACGGCACTCTGGTCATCCCCGACCTGCTGGAGGGCACCACCTCCGACGGCACGACCAACTTCACGCTGGCCACGCAGACCGGCACCACCAACGTGCTCAGCGGGGTCTCCAGCACCACGTCCGGCTACAACCAGTCGTTCCTCGGCCCGACCATGAAGTGGACCAAGGGCGACACCGTCGCGCTGAACATCACCAACAACCTCACCGAGGAGACCACGGTCCACTTCCACGGCGCGCACGTCCCGCCGAAGATGGACGGCGGCCCGCAGAACGCCTTCGCGGCCGGGGCGACCTGGGAGCCCACCTTCGAGGTGATGGACGAGGCCAAGACCCTCTGGTACCACCCGCACGCGCTGGGCACCACGGCGAAGCAGGCTGTCCACGGCCTGGCCGGGATGATCATCGTGGAGGACGACTCGGACACCTCGGCCGCGCTGCCCAGCGACTACGGCGTCGACGACATCCCGCTGATCTTCCAGTGCCTGGCCGTCGACAGCGCCGGTGACATCAAGTACGACCAGAGCGGCTACCTCACCAGCGGCCTCAGCTTCCCGGTCCTGGTCAACGGCACGAACGTCGACGACACCACGCTCGGCTTCTCCGCCACCAAGACCCGCAACCGCTTCCGGGCGCTCAACGCCTCCCCCGCCGACATCATCACCATCCAGCGCAGCGACGGCGGCACCCTGACCCAGATCGCCACCGAGCAGGGCTATCTGACGGAGGCGGCCGAGGTCACCAGCATCCGTCTGGTGGCCGGGTCCCGCGCCGAGTTCGTCATGGACGTCACCGCGGACGTCACCCTCCAGGTGGTCATCACGACCGGCTGGATCCGCGGCGGCTCCGGCACCTTCGACTTCCTCACCGTGAGCGCGGGCGGCACCGACACCCCGGACGACCTGCCGAGCACGCTCAACACCATCGACCGGTACGACACCAGCGACTTCACGGCGCGCACCATCACGCTCAGCAACACGGGCGCGACCATGAAGATCAACGGCTCGGCCGGTACCACCATGGCGAGCATGGCGATGATCAGCACCACGCTGGGCGCCAAGGAGATCTGGACGATCACCAACGCCAGCCAGCTGGAGCACTCGTTCCATCTGCACGACGTGCCCTACCAGTTGATCTCCATCAACGGGGAGGCCCCCACCGGGGTCGACCTCGGCTGGCGGGACACCTACGAGGTGGTCGGCGGCGGCACCATCGTGATCGCCATGGAGTTCACCGACTTCGCCGACGACACGTACATGTACATGCTCCACTGCCATCTGCTGCAGCACGAGGACGAGGGAATGATGGCGTCCCTCATGGTGACGGAGAGCTAGGGCCCGTCCGCCGCCCCCCTGGGACGGCTGCCGCCGGCAGTGGAAGTGCCGGCGGCAGCCTGCTGGGAGGGGGCTAACAGGCGCCCTTGAAGACGTCCACCCGCCCCTGGGTGCTGTTCGCCACCGCGAGGTCGCGTACCCCGTCGCCGTCGAGGTCGGCCGCCGCCGCGTCGTAGGCGCCGGTCGCCGACAGCTCGGCGAGTGCGGTGAGTTGGGCACCGCCCCGGAAGAGCGTCACGGAGTTGCCCCGCAGAGAGGAGACCATCAGGTCGGTGCTCCCGTCGCCGTCGAGGTCGGCGGCGCCCACGGCGACCGGCAGTGCGGAGGTCGCGTACGTGGTCGCCGTACCGAAGGTCCCGTCACCCGCGCCCAGGAGCACGTCCAGGGCGTTGGATCCGTTGCTCACCGCCGCCAGGTCGAGGGTGCCGTTCCCGTCGAAGTCCCCCTCGGCCAGGGAGTAGAGGCGGGCGGTGGCGGCGTACTCGGTGGAGTCGCCGAGGGCGCCGTCGCCGTCCCCGAGCAGGACGCTGATCCCCGCGCTGCCCACGCTCGCGGTCGCCACGTCCGCCGTACCGTCGCCGTCGAAGTCGCCCACGACGACGCCGTGCGGCTGACTGCCCGTGGCGGTCTGGCCCCGGTCCTCGAAGGTGCCGTCGCCGTTGCCGAGCAGCACGCGGACCGTGCTCGGCCCCTGTTCGGCGACGACCAGGTCGGCCGTACCGTCGCCGTCGAGGTCGCCGGTCGCGAGGGCGCGGGGCGAGGCGCCCACGGTGATCGCGGAGGCGGCGGCGAAGGTCCCGTCCCCCTCGTTGAGCACCACGCTGACCTGGGCGCCGCCGAAGTCCGCGGTCGCGAGGTCGAGGCTGCCGTCGCCGTCGAAGTCGGCGACCACGCTCTGGTACGGCCGCGTCCCGACCGTGTACGAGACCCCGTCCGCGAAACTCCCGTCACCGTTGCCGAGCAGCACGGTCACCGAGTCGGCTTCGAGATTCGCGGCTACGACGTCCTGTGCCCCGTCGCCATTCAGATCCGCGGTGACGACGTGCCGGGTGTTGGTGGAGGCCGTTCCCGAGGTGCCGAGTCGGGTGTACGCCGGGACGCAGGAGGTGCTCGCGGCGGCGGCCGGTACGGCGGTCAGGGGGCCGAGCACGGCGAGAACGGCACAGCCGGCCAGGACGATCCGAGGCATCTGCATCGCAGGAAAGTAGCCCGGCGCCCCATCTACTGTCGACACCTCGGCGCCATATTGACAGCTCCACCATAGACAGGCGCAGAGTGTCGACAGTTGCCGTACGGCAGACGTCTTACGTCAGTCCCGCCGCCCGCGCCCGCTCCACCACCGGACCGATGGCCGTCGCGAGCGCCTCGACATCCGCCTCCGTGGAGGTGTGGCCGAGGGAGAAGCGCAGGGTGCCGCGGGCCAGGTCCGGGTCGGTGCCGGTGGCCAGCAGGACGTGGCTGGGCTGGGCGACGCCCGCGGTGCAGGCGGAACCGGTGGAGCACTCGATGCCCTGGGCGTCCAGGAGGAGCAGCAGGGAGTCGCCCTCGCAGCCGGGGAAGGTGAAGTGGGCGTTGGCCGGAAGGCGGCCGCCCGGGGCGGGGTCGCCGCCGAGGATCGCGTCCGGGACGGCCTTGCGGACCGCCTCGACCAGGCTGTCGCGCAGGGCGCCGATCTCGTTCGCGAACCACTCGCGCTGCTCGGCGGCGAGTCGGCCCGCGACCGAGAAGGAGGCGATCGCGGGGACGTCGAGGGTGCCGGAGCGGACATGGCGCTCCTGGCCGCCGCCGTGCAGCACGGGGACGGGGGTGTACTCACGGCCCAGCAACAGGGCGCCGATGCCGTACGGGCCGCCGACCTTGTGCCCGGAGACCGTCATCGCGGCGAGCCCGGAGGCGGCGAAGTCGACGGGCACCTGACCGAAGGCCTGCACCGCGTCGGCGTGCAGGGGGACGCCGACCTCCGCGGCGACGTCGGCGAGTTCGCGGACCGGCATGACCGTGCCGATCTCGTTGTTGGCCCACATGACAGTGGCCAGAGCGACGTCGTCGGAGTTCGAGGCGAGGGCCTCGCGCAGGGCGTCGGGGTGGACGCGGCCGTATCCGTCGACCGGGAGGTACTCGACGGTGGCGCCCTCGTGCTCGGCGAGCCAGTGGACGGCGTCGAGGACGGCGTGGTGCTCGACCGGGCTGGCCAGGACGCGGGTGCGGGCGGGGTCGGCGTCGCGGCGGGACCAGTACAGGCCCTTCACGGCGAGGTTGTCCGCCTCCGTCCCGCCGGAGGTGAACACGACCTCGCTGGGGCGGGCGCCGAGCGCTTCCGCGAGGGTCTCGCGCGACTCCTCGACCGTGCGGCGGGCCCGGCGGCCCGCGGCGTGCAGGGAGGAGGCGTTGCCGGTGACGGCGAGGTGCGCGGCGAGTGCCTCGACCGCCTCCGGGAGCATCGGGGTGGTCGCGGCGTGGTCGAGGTATGCCATGGTGACGCCGATTCTACGGGTCGGTCCGGCACTCCTTCGGGCCAGGACCGGCCGGTGGCGACCGGCTCAGAAGCTCCAGGACACGGTGCTGTCGATCTGCATGAACGCCACCAGGACCAGGAGGTCGGCGATGCCCAGGCCGAGACCCAGGTAGGCGCGGCCGCGGCGCTTGGTGCCGCGCCACAGGGAGACTCCGGCCAGGGCGATGGCGATCGGGCCGAGGAAGACGTTGAGGACGAGAAGGCCGACGAGTCCGAGGACGAAGGACGCCACGGCCATGCCGTCGGCGTCACGAGCTCCGGTGTGGGGACTGGCCTGCGCGGTGAGTTGCATGGTGATCAGTGCTCCAGGGGACGGTGCGGCGGGGTTCAGTGGGCCGAGCTGCGGCGGCGGGCGTGGCGCTCGCGGAGCGCGAAGACGCCGAGCCAGACCGCGATGACGGCGGCGGTGACGGCGGTGAAGGTGAACGGCGCGTGGGCGACGGTGCCCAGGACTACGCCGAGCAGCATGAGTGCGGCGACGAGGAACAGCATGGGATCGGATCCCCCTCCGAAGTGACTGCGGGGTCACGCTCGTTACGTTTCGGTGAACAGTTGTAGTAACAGTTGTTCACTGACTAAAGAGTCTAGCGCGCCTACGGCTTTCCAATTACGGAGAACAGTTGTTAACTGGATGACATGAGTCACACCCTCGGCATCCGACAGGCCCAGAAGCAGAAGACCCGGCAGGCGCTCCTGGACGCGGCGCTCGGACTGCTGGAGGAGCAGAGTCTCAGCAGCCTGGGCCTGCGCGAGGTCACCCGGGCCGTCGGTGTCGCCCCGACCGCCTTCTACCGCCACTTCCGCTCCACGGCGGATCTGGGCGTGGCCCTGGTCGAGGAGGCCCTGGGCAGCCTGCACCCGATGATCCGGACGACGGTGTCCGGCGCCGACGACCACGACCAACGCATCAGGCGCGCCATCGAGTTGATCGCCGACCATGTGGACGGGTACCCCGCACACGTGAGGTTCATCGCCCGGGAACGGCACGGCGGGGTCCAGCCGGTGCGCGAGGCGATCCGCGACCAACTCGCCCGGTTCGGCGAGGAGGTGCGCGAGGAGCTGGCCAAGGACCCGGTCTCCGCGGGCTGGAGCGACGACGACCTGCTGATGCTGGCCAATCTCTACGTCGACCAGATGCTGATCACCGCCTCCCTGTTCCTGGAGGCACAGGAGTCCTCCGCGGAGGAGCGCGACCGCGTCTGCCAGGTGGCGGAACGCCAGATGCGCCTGATCAGCATCGGCCGCCGGCACTGGCTCGACTAGGGCCCGTCCGGCGGATCCGGCCGGCTGCGAGAGGCGGGTCGTGTCTGTCGGTTGAACCGCCCGGGTGGGCCGTCCCGTTGAGCTGGCGGAACGCGAAGTCAGCGGCAACGGAGGGCACTTGAGCATGGCCGGTACGAACAGATACGTGCGGAAACGCCGTTGGTGGGCGGGGGCGGTCACGCTGGCCGTGTCGACGGGACTCATGGCCGTCAACGCGCCCACCGCGTCGGCCGAGGTGGCCATCGGCACCAATCTCCTGCGCGACAAGGCGACCGGGCGCTGCCTGGACAGCCGGGGCTCGCTGGTCTACACGCTGCCCTGCCAGTCCGGGAACGACCACCAGACCTGGACCGTCATCTGGGTCACCCACACCGACTACGACATCGTCAGGTTCCAGAACAAGGCGACCGGGTACTGCCTGTCCTGGAGCGGCTACACCACGGACCTGCCCACCACCTGGACGTGCGCCACGGGCGACGCGATAACGGACCACTGGACCCGGTGGAAGGCCGTCGGGTCGAACTGGGACGAGGTCCAGATCAAGGACGAGAGAGACAGTGCCGACTGCGTCGACAGCAACGCGGCCGGGGACGCCTACCTTCTCGGCTGCAACGGCGGCGACTACCAGAAGTGGCACCTGGGCTAGGGTCCTTCTGATGGATCTCCGTGGGGGAAGGAGCGGCGTTCGGTGCGTGCTCTCGGCGTGCCGCGTGGAAGCCCTCGTAGCGGGGCTACGTGGGCTTTCGCGCGGTGCGGCGAGAGGGCGTGCCGGGCGTCGCGACGCCGCGGAGATCCATCAGAAGGACCCTAGGGCCTCGACACCGAGGGGCGGCACCCCCGTTCGCCGGGAGTGCCGCCCCTGTCGTACGGCGGTGAGGTCAGCTCTTGGTCGCCGCTGCCGTCGGGGCGCCGCTCGGGGCGCCGCTGGGGGCCGCGCCGCCTCCGCCCATGCCGCCGCCGGGGCCGCCGCAGCCGCCGCCCTGGCCACCGCCGCCGGGGCCGCCCTGACCACCGCCCTGACCGCCACCGGGGGCACCGCTCGGCATCCCGGAGGCGTTGCCCGTGGGAGCCCCGGAGGGCACGGCCGTGGCGTTGCCGGTGGGGGCGCCCGAGGGGGCGCCGGAGGGCATCCCGGACGCGTTGCCGCTCGGCTGCTGACAGGACTGCTGACCGGAGGTGCCGGTGTTCGAGGAGGACGAGGAGTCGCTCGAGCCGCAGGCCGCCAGGGCGAGGGGCGAGAGCGCCAACAGGGCCACGGCGGGAAGGAGACGCACACGCTTCATGAGAGACAGCTCCAGGGAGGATGAGGAAGTCCTGAGGCCTTGAACTCAACCAACGGCCCTTGGGCGTTCCTTGGGACCGCACTGTCCGGTAGCTGTGCGCCAGGCAAAGGGCGCCTAAAGCCAGCCGTCTGACCTGGCATTTCTCCCCGAAGCACCTCCTACTCGCTGGTACAAGCCCGTGACACTCAGCCGAGCCTGACCCTTGCCAACTGGCGTGACTGCGCGACCAGTCGGTCCGCGCTGTCCCAGACCTCCGCGTCCTCCTCCAGGAAGCCGCCGGCGAGATTGCGGGTGGTGATCGAGACGCGCAGCGGGCCCGGGGCGGGGCGGCAGCGTACGTGGACGGTCAGTTCCACGGTCGGCACCCACCCGGAGATGCCGATCTCGAAGGCGGTCGGCGGCAGCGCGTCCACCGCGAGAAGCAGCGAGAGGGGATCCATGTCCCGGCCGTCCGCCAGGCCGAACCAGGAGCGCATCTCCCCCTTGCCGGAGGGCGCGCCGAGGGCCCAGCCCAGAGTTGAGGGGTCCAGCTTGAGCATCAGCCGCTCGGCGATGGCCGAACTGCCGTCCACGGGAGCAGGACCGTCCTCGGGGCCGAAGCACTGGTCCATCGGCGGGAACGCCGGCGGCTTCGCCGTCGTACGGACGTCGTCCGGGAGCGCGTCGAGGTCGCCGTAGGAGGCGAGGACGCGGATGCGCTCGACCTCGGCGCCCTGCTCGTCGTACTGGAAGAGCGAGGCCTGGCCGGTGGACAGGGTGCGGCCGGTGCGGACCACGTCCGTGCGGACCACCGCCGGGCCCGGCCGGGACGCGGTGAGGTAGTGCGCGGAGATCGTGAACGGGTCGGCGTGCGGCAGGGCGTCCGCGAGGGCGCGGCCGAGGACGGCCAGCAGGTAGCCGCCGTTGACGGCGCTGATGATCGTCCAGCCGGCGGAGAGGTCGATGTCGTAGACGCCGGGGGCGCGGCGGGTGACCGCGGTGTCCCGGTCGAACTCGCTGTCGCCGATGGTCGCGCGCGTGGCGGAGGCTGCTTCTGGCATGGCTGAACGGTACAACAAGTTGCTACTAAGCGGTAGCTTTTCCAAAGGTCGCCCTCAGGTGAGACCCGGGCAATTTTGCGGTAAGTGCCGTACTCGTCCGTAAACCCCCGGCCCCACCGCGCCCTCTGTAGGGACATGAGCCTCACCGGGACCGCGTTCCTCTACACGCTGATCGTGCTGTCCGTCGTCGCCGTCGCGCTCCCCTTCGTCCTGTGGTCGCGCGTCAAGGGGCCACGGGGCCTGCGCGCCCTGGCCCGGATGCTGATGGTGCTCTTCGCCCAGGGCACGGCGGTCGCGCTCGTCTTCGTGCTCGTCAACAACCAGAACAACCTCTACGACAACTGGGCCGACCTGCTCGGCACCGGCGACCACGTCCAGCAGGCCGCGAACCTCGGCGCCGACGGCACCGGCGGCATCTCCCTGAAACGGCTGCCCAAGGTCGAGCAGCACTTCACGAACGCCTCGGGGCCCGGCATGAAGGGCGTGCGGGTCACCCAGCTCAAGGGCCGGGTCTCGGGCGTGGACGCCGAGGTCTACGTCTGGCTGCCGCCGCAGTACGGCAGGCCCGCCTACCGGCACCACAAGTTCCCCGTGGTGGAGCTGCTGTCGGGCTATCCAGGCTCGGCGAAGGCCTGGTTCGGTTCCCTGCACGCGGTCCGCCAGCTGGAGCCGCTGATGCGCACCGGCAAGGTGGCGCCGTTCATCCTGGTCGCCCCGCGGATGAACCTCCTTGCCGGGGTGGACACCGGCTGCGCCAACATCACCGGCACGGTCAACGCCGACACCTGGCTCAGCGTCGACGTGCCGAAGATGGTCAACGACAACTTCCGTACCGTGCCCGCCCCCCAGGGCTGGGCGGTGGCCGGGTACTCGGCGGGCGGGCACTGCGCGACCAAGCTCGCCGTCGCGCACCCCGACCGCTACCGGGCCGCGGTCAGCATGTCCGGCTACAACGACCCCATCGGCGAACGCAACTCGCTGGCCGCCGAGACCCAGGCCCTGCGCCACGCCAACAACCCCTACGTCCTGCTGCGCGACGCCCGCACCCCGCCCGCGATCGCGCTCTACGAGTCCGGCCAGCCCGGCGACGGCTACGAGGCCGGCGTGGGCCTCGAACAGGTCGCGAAGGCGCCGACGACCGTGCACGTCGTCTACATCCCGAAGAGCGCGGGCGGCCACAACATGGCGCTGTGGCGGCCCCAGGTGGTGCCCGCGTTCCGCTGGCTGACCGAGGAGATGGGGCTGCTGCACGGCCGGGCGGGCACTACTCGTCACGAACGGTCGAGCGACGGTTCCACGCCCGCGGCGCTCGCCAGTGGAACCTCATCGCGAGCAGCCTCAGTACGAAGGCCGTGATCGCCGCGAGCGTGCTGGTGAGCGGGGTGAGGGCGTCGTAGCGGATGCAGAGCACGACGAGGACGGCGCCGACGATCGCCGGGACCGCGTACAGGTCGCGGTCCCAGCGCAGCAGCGAGGGCACCTCGTTGGCGAGGACGTCCCGGAGCACCCCGCCGCCCACGGCGGTCATGAGGCCGAGGGCGGCGGACTGGGTCAGGCCGAGCCCGTAGTCGTACGCCTTCGTCGTGCCGGCGACGCAGAACAGGCCGAGGCCGGCCGCGTCGAAGACGTTCACCGCGACCTGGATCCGCTCGACCTGCGGGTGCAGGAAGAAGACCAGGAGGGCGGCGAGCAGCGGGGTGGTGAAGTACCCGAGATCCGTGAAGGCGGCGGGCGGGACGGCCCCGATGACGAGGTCGCGCAACAGCCCTCCGCCCAGCGCGGTGGCCTCGGCGAGGACGGCCATCCCGAAGACGTCGAAGTTCTTGCGGACGGCCAGCAGCGCGCCGGAGATGGCGAACACGAAGATGCCGACGAGGTCGAGCGTGTGCTGGACGGAGGGGCTGAACAGTTGCTGAAGCACACCGCATTGTCGCGCGCGGGTTCCTACAGGGCCGGTTTGCCGGTCGTGTAGATCCACTTCTGGAAGAGGTCGTCCAGGTTCTGGCCGGAGACCTTCTCGGCGAGCGCGATGAACTGGGCGGTGTCCGCGTTGCCGTAGCGGTGCAGCTTCGTCCAGGTCGGCAGCAGCGTGAAGAACGCGGTGTCGCCGATGCGCTCGCGCAGCGCCTGGAGGGTCATCGCACCGCGCTGGTAGCCCGCGGAGGCGAACATCGTGTCGCGCTGCGGGTCGGCGACGGTGATCTGCCAGAAGGGGTTGTCCGCCGGGCGGGCGTTGTACGCGGCCAGGAACGAGTCGTGCGCGCTGCGGGTGCCCTGGTGCTCCGCCCACAGCCACTGGGCGTAGGTGGCGAAGCCCTCGTTGAGCCAGATGTCCTTCCAGTGCGCGACGGAGACGCTGTCGCCGAACCACTGGTGGGCCAGCTCGTGCACGATCGTCGTCTCGCTGCGCACCGCCGAGTACACCGGCTTGGTCTGCACCTCCAGCGAGAACCCGGCCTGCGGCATGTCGTCGACGATCGCGCCGGTCTCCTCGAAGGGGTACGGCCCGAAGACCTGCGACCAGTAGTCGGTGGCGGCGGCGGTGACGCCGTACACGTCGACGTTGTTGCTGTTGCTGAGGACCGGGTCGATGGCCACGTAGATCGGGGTGCCGCCGGGTGTCGTCCCGGTCCGCACGTCGAACTTCCCGATGGTGGCGGTCGCCAGGTAGGTCGCCATCGGCTTCTTCTCGCGCCAGTGGGTGTACGTCGAGCCGCCCTTGTCGTACGTCGACACGAGCCGGCCGTTGGAGACCGCGGTCAGGCCCTTCGGCGTCCTGATCCGGATGTCGTAGGTGGCCTTGTCGGAGGGGTGGTCGCTGGAGGGGAACCAGGTGGAGGCGGCGTTGGGCTCGCAGGCGACGAAGACCCCGTCGGCGGTCTTCATCCAGCCGTAGTCGGAGCCGAAGACGATCGGACCGCTGAGCGGCTCGGGCACCCCGCCGTAGGTGACTTCCACGGTGAAGTCGTGGCCCTTGCGCAGGTATTGGCGCGGGGTGATCCGGATCTCGTCGCCGTCCCGCGCGAACTGCGCCCGCCTGCCGTCGACTTCGACCTTGGTGACCTCCAACTGCTGGAGATCCAGGTCGAACGCGGAGAGGTTCCGGGTGGCGCGGGCGGTGAGTGCCGTACGGCCGTCCAGGCGGTCGGTGTCGGGGTTGTACGCCACGTCGAGCGTGTAGTGGCGGGCGTCGTAGCCGCCGTTGCCGAGGAGCGGGAAGTAGCTGTCACCGATGCCGGGGGCGCCGGGTTCCGGGGCCGGGGCGGCGGCGATGACACAGAAAGAGGCCACCGCGGTGACGGTGGCCCCTAAGCGTGCTGAACGGGAGAGTCTCATGTGTCGTCCCTTTCGAGCGTGTGCCGATAAGTCGGACACGGACGACTCTTCACTCTCCCGTTCGAGCATGTGCATGACTTTGCCAACTTGTCATGCGTTACTTGTCGGTTGACTCCTGACCGGTGGATTCCGCTTCGGTCGCCTCGGTCTCCGACGCCTCGACCTCCGCCGCCACCGCCGCCGACGTCTCCGCCGACTCCGCCAGCACCTCGTCCGCGACCAGCTCGGCCGCCTCCTTGGCCGCCGTCAGCAGGACGGTGTCCTGCGGGGCCTGGTCCTCGAAGTTCTCGGGGTGGTGGCAGGCGACCTGCTGGCCCGGCTTCAGCTCGGTGAGCTTCGGCTCGGTGGTCTTGCAGATCTCCGTCGCCTTCCAGCACCGGGTGTGGAACCGGCAGCCGGTCGGCGGGGAGATCGGCGAGGGCACGTCGCCCTTGAGCAGGATCCGCTCGCTCTTGGCGTTCCTGCGCCGCGGGTCCGGGATCGGCACCGCCGACATGAGCGCCTTGGTGTACGGGTGCATCGGCGCCCGGTACAGCGACTCGCGGTCGGCCAGCTCGACGATCTTGCCGAGGTACATCACCGCGATGCGGTCCGAGACGTGCCGTACGACGGACAGGTCGTGCGCGATGATCACGTACGTCAGGCCGAGCTCCTGCTGGAGATCGTCCAGCAGGTTCACCACCTGCGCCTGGATCGACACGTCCAGCGCGGAGACCGGCTCGTCCGCGACCACGAGCTTCGGCTTGAGCGCGAGCGCGCGGGCGATGCCGATGCGCTGGCGCTGACCGCCGGAGAACTCGTGCGGATAGCGGTTGTAGTGCTCGGGGTTGAGACCCACGACCGACAGCAGCCGCTGGACCTCCTTCTTGATGCCGCCCTCGGGCTCGACGCCCTGCAGCTTGAAGGGGGCCCCGATGATCGTGCCGATGGTGTGGCGCGGGTTCAGCGAGGAGTACGGGTCCTGGAAGATCATCTGCACGTCACGGCGCATCGGGCGCATGCCGCTGACACCGAGGTGCGTGATGTCCTTGCCCTCGAACTCGACCGTGCCGCCGGTCGGCTCCAGCAGCCGGGTGATCAGCCGGCCCATCGTGGACTTGCCGCAGCCCGACTCGCCCACCACACCCAGCGTCTCGCCGGAGCGCACCTCGAAGTCGAGGCCGTCGACGGCGTGCACCGCGCCGACCTGCCGCTGGAGCAGCCCCTTCTTGATCGGGAAGTGCTTCTGCAGGCCCGTGACCTTCAGCAGCACCTCGCCGTCGGCGGCGTGGCTCTCGCTCTGCGCGGGTTTGGTCCCCGCTTTCTCGTCACTCACAGCTTCGGCGCAATCTCTTCGGTCCAGATACGCTCCCGCTGCTCCGTACTCATGTGGCAGGCGGCCCAGTGCTGGCTGCCGACCTCGGTCAGCTCGGGGCGGACCGTGCGGGTCACGTTGTCCTTCGGGATGTCGGCGTACGGGCACCGCGGGTTGAAGGCGCAGCCGGACGGCACGTTGATCAGGGAGGGCGGGGAGCCCTTCACCGGGATCAGACGCTCCTGCTGCTCGCGGTCGAGGCGGGGCATCGAACCGAGCAGACCCCAGGTGTAGGGGTGCCGCGGCTCGTAGAACACCTTCTCGGCCGGGCCGCGCTCCACACAGCGGCCGCCGTACATCACCAGGATGTCGTCGGCGAGTTCGGCGACGACGCCCAGGTCGTGGGTGATGACGATGATCGCCGAGCCGAACTCCTTCTGCAGATCCCGGAGCAGGTCGAGGATCTGCGCCTGGACGGTGACGTCCAGGGCGGTCGTCGGCTCGTCCGCGATGAGCAGCTCGGGGTTGTTGACCAGCGCCATCGCGATCATCGCGCGCTGGCGCATCCCGCCGGAGAACTCGTGCGGGTGGGAGTCCACCCGCTTGTCCGGCTGCGGGATGCCGACGCGGTCGAGCATCTCGATCGCGCGCTTCTTCGCGGTCTTCTTGTCCACGTCGTGGTGGATGCGGTACGCCTCCACGATCTGCTGCCCGATCGTGTAGTACGGGTGCAGCGCGGACAGCGGGTCCTGGAAGATCATCGACATCTCGCGACCGCGCAGCTTGCGCACGTCGTCGGGGTCGGCGGAGAGCAGCTCGGTGCCGTCCAGCCAGATCTCGCCGGAGATCTGCGCCTTGCGCTTGCCGTACTGGCCGGCGGTGTGCAGGCCCATGATGCCCAGCGAGGTCACCGACTTGCCGGAGCCCGACTCGCCCACGATGCCGAGGGTCTTGCCCTTCTCCAGCTTGAAGGAGAGCCCGTCGACGGACTTGACCAGGCCGTCGTCGGTCGGGAAGTGGACCTTGAGGTCGCGTACTTCCAGGAAGGAGGTCGGCGCGGGCGAAGCGCTGGTGGGCTCGCCCACGGCCGCTCCGCTCTTGCTGAGTTCGGTCATGCGAGCCTCACTCGGGGGTCGATCACGGCGTACAGGATGTCCACCACGAGGTTGGCGATGAGCACCGCGACAGAGGTGATCAGGGTGACACCCAGGATGATGGGCAGATCCTGGTTCTTGATGGCGTTCAGTACGGCCTGACCGAGGCCGGGCAGGCTGAACGCCGTCTCGGTCAGGATCGCGCCGCCGATGAGGGCGCCGAGGTCCATGCCGAGCATGGTCAGGATGGGCGTCATCGTCGAGCGCATGGCGTGCTTGCCGATGACGATCCGCTCCTTGAGGCCCTTGGCGCGGGCGGTGCGGATGTAGTCCTCGCCCAGGATCTCCAGCATGGTCGCTCTGGTGATACGGGCGTACATCGCCGCGTAGAGGAAGGCCAGCGTGATCCAGGGCAGGATCATGCCGCCGAACCAGCCGGTGAAGCTGTCCGCCAGGGGCGTGTACTGCCCGTCGAACCAGTGCAGTCCGAAGACGAAGATCGACAGGGAGATCAGGGCGGTGAAGTAGATCGGGAGGGAGACACCCGAGAGCGCGACGACCATCACGCTGCGGTCCCAGACGCTGCCCCGTTTGAGCGCGGAGAGCACGCCCGCCGAGACACCGATGAGCAGCCACAGCACGGCGGCACCGAGCGCGAGGCCCAGGGTCACCGGGAAGCGGTCGGTCAGCACCGGCCAGACGGCCTGCTCGCTGCGGAACGAGTAGCCGAAGCAGGGCGCGGAGCAGTGGGTGACGTCGCCGCCGCCCACGTACGTGCGGCCTACGAAGAGGCCCTTGAAGAAATGCCAGACCTGGGTGTAGATGGGGTCGCCGAGGCCCAGCTTCTGCCGCACGCCCTCGACGGCCGCGGGGTCGGCCTGCTTGCCCACGAAGCTCGACGCGATGTCGACGCCCGCCCACTTGGGGACGAGGAAGAAGATGCAGTAGACCACCGTGACGATGACCACGAGCATCACTACGGCGGCGAACAACCGCCTGATGAGGTAAGCGAGCACAGCTCTCGGCCCGCCGCGGGAGCGCGGGCCACCGGAGATCGTCCGGTGGCCCGCGGTCACGCTGCGCCGGCCTTCACCTGCCTTTCGTGCCGTATGGCGGGTGTGCCGGTTACTTCGGGTTCTTCAGACCGAGGTTCACGAAGTCGTACATACCGCTGTAGTTGTTGGTGGTGTAGACGTTCGCGAGGTTGCTGGAGCGCCAGTTGATGAACTTCTCGAAGACGAAGGGTAGGTAGTAGCCGCCCTCCATCACCTTGTGGTTGATCTCCGTGGCGATCTTGGTCTTGCCGGCGTCGTCCAGCGTGGTGACGTACTGGTCGAACAGGCCGTCGATCGTCTTGTCCTTGATGAGCGCGTAGTTGGAGTTACCGCTCTCCAGGATGTACTTGCTGTCCCACAGCGGCAGACCGAAGCCCTGGACGGTCGGGAAGTCCGGACCCCAGCCCATGATGATGATGCCGTAGCCCTTCTTCTGGACGTTCGAGGGGCTGCCGATGATGCCGGTGGTCTGCGAGCCGTCGTACTGGTCGATCTGGGCGTTGATGCCGACCTTCTTCAGCGACGCCTGCAGGGACGTGGCCGTGGCCACCTCGACCGGCTTGTTGTTGCGGACCGCGATGGTGGTGCTGAAGCCGTTCGGCTTGCCGCAGGCCTTCAGCTCCTCCTTGGCCTTGGCGGCGTTGCCGCTCTTGTTGGCACCGGAGATGCCGTACGGGTCGTAGCTCTGGCCCTCGGAGCCCGGGACCGACGGGGGCAGCATGTTGGTGCCGATGTCACCACCGGCGATCGGGCCACCGCGGGCGGTCTGCAGCGAGACGTGGTCGGCACCGTAGATCACGGCCTTGCGGCAGTGCTCGTTGTCGAACGGCTTGACGCTCTGCGGGAAGACCGCGTAGCGGATGTAGCCGGAGACCGGGTTGTCCAGGTTGGCCTTGTGCTGCTTGAGGGCGGTGGTGCGGCCCTGCGGCGACATGCCGGTCTGGTTGATGTCCAGGTCCAGGTCACCGTTGAGCAGACGCTGGTCGAGCTGGTTGGCGTCCGAGAAGAACTGGACGGTGATCTTGTCCGGGTACGCCTTGCGGATCGGGTCCGAGGACTGCTTCCAGTTCGTGTTGCGCGTCAGCGTCAGGTCCTTGCCCGGGCTGTACGACTCGAACTTGTACGGGCCGGAGGAGAACGGGTGCAGACCGTACTTGGACTTGGTGTCCTTGTCCTGGCGGACCGGGGACGCCGAGACCAGGCCGAGTACCTCTTCGAAGTCGGAGTTGGCCTGCGGCAGGTGGAAGACGATCGTCTTGTCGTCCGGCGTGTCGATCGCCTTCAGACCGAGCTTGTCCGCGGAGGTGTCCTTGTAGGGACCCTTGTACTCGCCCTTGGGGTCGAGGATGTCCTTCAGGTACACCGGGCCGCCGGACAGCACGTCCTGCGCCCACACGCGCTCGATGCCGTACTTGACGTCCTTGGAGGTGATCGGCTTGCCGTCCTCCCAGGTGACGCCGTCACGCAGGGTGTACGTGTAGGTCTTGCCGTCGTCCGTGACCTTGGCGAGACCGGTGGCGAGGTCCGGCGTCAGCTCGGCGCCCGCCTTGCCCGGCTCGGTCTTGCCCGTGACCAGCTGACGGCTGTAGTAGCGCGCGAAGTTCCACATGAAGCCGTAGTAGCCACGCGTGGTGTCCCACGAGTCGGCGTCCTGGGCGCCGCCGAACTTCAGCGTGCCGCCCTTCTTGGCCAGAGAGGCCTGGGCGACCTTGTTGTTGGCGGCGTCGTAGCCGGGCGCGCCGGTCTTCGAACCACCGTCGTCGTCAGAGCCACCGCCGCCGCACGCCGCCGTGGTCAGCAGCGCAGCGACCGCGGCGACAGCGGCCAAGGCCTGCTTACGCCGCCCTGAGGTGCGTTGGGTAGTCACGATCTCGGATCCTCCGGATTTGATGAGAGACCCCGTGATGGGTGCCACGGGACAGTTGCGGTACGGCAGTTCAGCGGGAACCCTTCGGGTCGAGCGCGTCCCGCACGCCGTCGCCGAAGAGGTTGAAGGCCAGAACGGTGATGAAGATCGCCACACCCGGAACCACCATGTACATGGGGTCCGAGTCGTAGTAGTCGAGCGCGCTGGAGAGCATCTGCCCCCACGACGAGGTCGGGGGCTTGACGCCCACACCCAGGAAGCTGAGCGCCGCCTCGGTGAGGATGTTGGTGGGGATCATCATCGTCGTGTAGACGACGATCGGGGCGACCAGGTTGGGCAGCAGCTCCTTGAACAGGATGTAGAACCGCCCGGCGCCCAGCGACCGGGCCGCCTCGACGTACTCCCGCTCGCGCAGGGAGAGCGTCTGACCGCGCACCACACGTCCGATGTAGGGCCAGCCGAAGAAGCCGATGACCACGATCATCACGAACACACGCACGGACGAACCGGTCAGGCCCAGCAGTTCGTTGGGCATGACGGAGACCAGGGCGATGATGAACAGCAGCTGCGGGAAGGCCAGCAGGCCGTCCATGACCCGGCTGATGACCGTGTCGAGCCAGCCGCCGAAGAAGCCCGCGAGCACACCGAGGACGGTGCCGAGGACGATCGCGACGACCGCGGACAGGAAGCCGACCAGCAGCGAGATACGGGCGCCGTAGAGGACGCGGGCGAAGATGTCGCGGCCGCTGACCGGCTCGACGCCCAGCCAGTGGTCGCCGCTGACGCCGCCCAGGGAGCCCTTGGGGGTGCCGAAGAGCGGGTCGATCAGGCTCTCGTGGTACGCGTCGGGGTCCTGTCCGTACAGGTTGGTGATCACCGGCGCGAGCAGCGCGACCAGGATGAGCAGAAGCACGACGACGCCGCCCGTGAGGGCGAGCTTGTCCCGCTTCAGGCGCTCCCAGGCGATCCGGCCCAGGGAACGTCCCTGTACGGCCTTCTCACCCGCGGCGAGCGCCGCTTCTTCGGCCGCACTCGGAGCCGCTTCCGCGGTCGGCTCGTGCAATGGTGCCGTCATCTGGCAGGGACCCCTCTCAACCGGCGGTGACCGGCCCGCACTTGCCGCTTGTAGCGGCGTGTTCACGTCGTACGCAGGGGTAGACCACCCCTTGCTGCCGGAGTCTTCAACGCTTCAGCGATCTGGAGCCAGACTTGGCGGTGAAAGGATGCATAAACGTGATGCGGGCTGGAGTATTCCGTTATCCGAACGGCGGGTTGCGAGAGCCGGACGGCCACGAATCGGGGCACATCGACCCCAAAGTGAACCTACTGTTCGGATCTACGCGCGGAGAAGCCTACTCCGTCCTGAGCGGGATGCCGCGCAACCGCGTCGGAACGGGTTCCGCCGCCCCTACGGTCAGTACCGGCCCGACGCCGGTGGGTAGCCGTAACCGGCCGCGGGGGCCTGGGCGGGAGCCGCGTGTGCCTCGCGGTCGTAGAAGGGGCGGGCGCCGGAGCGCATCCACAGGGCCACCGGGTCGAAGTCGTCGGACATCGCCACGGTCGACACCGGGAGGCCGTCCGGGACGGCGCCGATGGACTGCTGCATCATCGCGCGCACCGAGTCGACGGCCGAGGGGCTGGTGTCGTAGACGTCCAGGCCGATGGCCAGATACGGCGCCCCGAGCGCCGGCTGCACCCAGGCGCGGCGCAGTGAGCGGACCGCCGGGGTGCGGTGGGCGTTCTGCACGAGCAGGGCGTAGAACTGGGGGATCTCGATGCCGGGTTCCGCGAGGCGGAGGGGGCCGGCGGGCTGGCGTTCCAGGCCGGTGGCGATGCGGCGCAGGTCCAGCCAGGGGATGCCGACGCCGCCGCCGGGGGCGTGCGGGTTGAGCCAGAGGCCGAAGTGGTCGGGGTACAGGGTGCGGGCCACGTCGAGGCCGTCGACCACCTCGTACGAACGGTTCCAGCCACTTGCCGACAGCTCCTGGGCCGAGGTCACGCAGGGGGCGTAGCCGTAGCCCTCGACCTCCATGTTTCCGTACTGGGCGTCCGGGGAGCCGGCCTGGCCGTGCCACAGGAGCATCCAGATCTGGCCGGCGTTGGGGGTCGCGAGGGCGCGCAGCAGTGCCTCGTAGGCGTCGTAGCGCCCGGGGGTCACCTGGCGCAGCATGTGCTCGACCGTGCCGGTCGCGGTGCCGGTGCCGCTCACGTCGTATCGCCCTTCTTGGAAGTTGCCCCTAGTGGAAACCAAGCTTATGCGCCCACCGGGCAGGAGCCTGTTGACCGTTGGCGGGTGCGGGTTGTCTGTGGCTTGTCGCGCAGTTCCCCGCGCCCCCAAAAAGGGGTGGACCACTAACCCTGCGTATAGAAGGGCCGGACCTGCTCGCGCATCCAGTACCCCACCGGGTCGTCCGCCACGTCCAGCAGGACCAGGTTGACCGGCCACTTCACCGGGGTGGTGTGCAGGGCCCTGCCCAGCGCGTCCATCGGCAGCGTGCGCAGGTCGCCCTCCCATTGGGAGAGTTCTACGCCGATGAACATGACCGGGTCGGCCGTTTCGATCGCGGCCAGGCAGCGGCGGGCCGTCAGGACCACGCCGGTCGCGGCGAACTCGGCGGACGCGGTGGCGAGGAAGTCCACCGGGTCCTCCTGCCAGTCGGGCTGGTAGAGCTTGACGCGGCCGCCGGTGTTGGGGCCGTCCAGCGGCGTACGGCCCACCCGGCACAGGTCCGCGACCGCGGCCGGCGGGAGCGGGACGCCGACCACGCCGTCGGGGTTCACGGCGATGCCGACCTGCGGGGGCAGCCCGCGGGCGAACTCGACCGCGGGGGCGATGGTGTACGACATGTGCGAGCCGGCGACCTGGCGGAACTGCTCCTCGGAGCTGAAGACCGGCACGAACGCCTGGCCCTCGATCTCCAAGGTGGGCAGGTCGAGAGGGCCGCTGTGCGGGCCGCCGCCGCCCGGCAGCGGGACCCAGACGAAGCTGCGGCCGAGCACCTCGATGATCCGGCCGCCCGCCGAGGGCATGCCGAGGGAGGCCGAGAGCACCTCCTCCAGTTCGTTGCCGGGCCAGCCGCCGTGCGGGTGCGGGTGTGCCTGTGCCGGGAACGCCGAGAAGTCCGCGGGGAGATCCGCCGGGAAGTCCATCTGTCTGACCGCCTGCTGTGAACCACTGTCTGGTGTGGCTGAAAGGCTAGCGGGTACCGCCGGGATGGCTCAGCCCGTGAAGCCGATCCGCCGAAGGACGTCCGCCGCCTCGCGGTCGACGATGACCGCCGAGTCGCAGCCCGGGGGCAGGTCACCGCGCTCCACCGCCCGGATCAGCCGGGCGGCCGCGCCCCGGTGCCGCAGGAAGGCGTAGCGCGAGACACCGCGGCCGCGCTCGCGCTGGCCCTCCAGTGCCAGGTCCGGGGTGACGTCGAGGAGCAGCAGGTGCAGGGTGCCGCCGCGGCGCCGGGCGTCCCGGGCCAGCCAGCCGCGCACCCACGCCTGGGTGCCGCAGTCGTGCACGACGACGCCCTTGCCGGAGCGCAGGGCCTTGCGCAGTCCGGCGTAGTGCGCGAGCCGGACCAGGGGGCGGTAGACGGCGTACGGCAGGAAGCGGGCCAGCCGGCCGTCCCAACGGTCGCGGGTGTCCTGGGAGTCGATCCGTATCCCCTTGACCGCGCGCCGCATCAGCGTGGACTTGCCGCTGCCGGGCAGGCCGGTGATGACCACGAGGTCGCGGGGGCCGAAGAGCAGGGCGTGCGGGCTGTGCCCGGAGCGGTCGCGCAGGTCGCGGACCACCGGTGCCGGGCGCGCGTCACGGGCCTCGACGGCCGGGGCCGTGGGCTGCTTGGGCAGCGCCACGCCCGTGGTCGTCGCGTACGCCGTCGTCCTGTTCACCGTCATCGTCCTCCTCCGGGGTCGGGGTTCCCCTCCCCACCGAGCGTAAAGAGAAGGTAATGGACGATCTCTCGTGTTTCTGTACGCGTACAGCCACAGGCCGGTTACAAAAGGCGGCCCTGCCCTCCGCGTCCCAGCCGTGCAATGATGTCCGCGCCAACTGCATACCGGCCGTTTGAATCCGCGCGGGAGAGTCCCGGGTCGTGTACCCGGGCGCCGAAGGAGCAAGTCCCTCCCTTGAATCTCTCAGGCCCCGTTACCGCGCGGGCGAGGCACATCTGAAAAGCGGGCCGCCGGCTTCGGTGGTCCCACCCACGGTGCAAGCCATGTCCTTCATGGCGAACCTCTCAGGTTCCGATGACAGATGGGGAGGAACGTTCCTCGCCTGTCATGCCTTGGATTCTGGAGACGACCGTCCGATGAGCAGCACAGATATCCGTCGTACCGCGCTCGATGCCCTGCATCGCTCGCTCGGTGCCACGATGACCGACTTCGCCGGCTGGGACATGCCCCTGCGCTACGGCTCCGAGCGCGACGAGCACAACGCCGTGCGGACTAGGGCCGGGCTCTTCGACCTCTCCCACATGGGCGAGATCACCGTGACCGGTCCGGAAGCGGCCCGCTTCCTGAACTACGCCCTGGTCGGGAACATCGGCTCCGTGGGGGTCGGGCGCGCCCGCTACACGATGATCTGCCGGGCCGACGGCGGCATCCTGGACGACCTGATCGTCTACCGGCTCGGGGAGACCGAGTACCTGGTGGTGGCGAACGCGGGCAACGCGCAGACCGTCCTGGACGCGCTCGTGGAGCGGGCCGCCGGCTTCGACGCCGAGGTGCGGGACGACCGGGACGCCTACGCGCTGATCGCCGTACAGGGGCCGGAGTCCGCGGGGATCCTCGCTTCCGTGACCGACGCCGATCTCGACGGGCTCAAGTACTACGCCGGTCTGCCGGGCACGGTCGCCGGGGTCCCCGCGCTGATCGCCCGTACCGGGTACACCGGCGAGGACGGCTTCGAGCTGTTCGTGGCGCCGTCCGACGCGGAGGCGCTGTGGCAGGCGCTGACCGAGGCCGGCGAGGGCGTCGGCCTGGTCCCCTGCGGGCTGTCCTGCCGGGACACGCTGCGCCTGGAGGCGGGCATGCCGCTGTACGGGCACGAGCTGTCCACGGAGCTGACCCCCTTCGACGCCGGGCTCGGCCGGGTGGTGAAGTTCGAGAAGGAGGGCGACTTCGTGGGGCGCGAGGCCCTGCGGAAGGCCGCCGGCCTCGCCGAGGAGAAGCCGCCGCGCGTCCTGGTCGGCCTGGTCGCCGAGGGGCGTCGGGTGCCGCGCGCCGGGTACGCGGTGGTCGCGGACGGCCGGGTGATCGGCGAGGTCACCTCCGGGGCGCCCTCCCCCACGCTGGGCAGGCCGATCGCCATGGCCTACGTCGACGCCGGGCACGCGGCGCCGGGCACGGCCGGGGTCGGTGTGGACATCCGGGGCAGCCACGAGCCGTACGAGGTCGTGGCGCTGCCGTTCTACAAGCGCCAGAAGTAGCCGTCGGCGTGACGGCGCACACATCGTCGCTGCTCACGCACGTCCTCCGCAGTCCCCCCTTCACCAGCACTCCCCCGCGTACAGGAGAATTCAGGCCATGAGCAACCCCCAGCAGCTGCGTTACAGCAAGGAGCACGAGTGGCTGTCGGGCGCCGAGGACGGCGTCTCGACGGTCGGCATCACGGAGCACGCGGCCAACGCGCTCGGCGATGTCGTCTTCGTCCAGCTCCCGGAGGTCGGGGCCGCGGTGACCGCGGGCGAGACCTGCGGTGAGCTGGAGTCGACCAAGTCGGTCAGCGACCTGTACTCCCCTGTGACCGGTGAGGTCACCGAGGTCAACGAGGACGTCGTCAACGATCCGTCGCTGGTGAACTCCGCCCCGTTCGAGGGCGGCTGGCTGTTCAAGGTACGCGTCGCGGAGGAGCCGGGCGACCTGCTCTCCGCCGACGAGTACACCGCCTTTTCCGCCGGCTGAGGACCGTAGATGACCCTTCTCAACACGCCCCTGCACGAGCTGGACCCGGAGATCGCCGCCGCGGTCGACGCCGAGCTGGGCCGCCAGCAGTCCACCCTGGAAATGATCGCCTCCGAGAACTTCGCCCCCCTCGCGGTCATGGAGGCCCAGGGCTCGGTCCTGACCAACAAATACGCCGAGGGCTACCCCGGCCGCCGCTACTACGGCGGCTGCGAACACGTCGACGTGGCGGAACAGATCGCCATCGACCGGCTCAAGGCCCTGTTCGGCGCGGAGTACGCCAACGTCCAGCCCCACTCCGGCGCCTCCGCCAACCAGGCAGCCCTCTTCGCGCTCGCCCAGCCCGGTGACACCATCCTCGGGCTCGACCTCGCGCACGGCGGGCACCTGACCCACGGGATGCGGCTGAACTTCTC
>NZ_JBEYVC010000009.1:0-122985 GCF_040643855.1 Streptomyces sp. NPDC047072
GAGCGGTTCCTCGGGGGGCACGGCCGGGGGCGCGGCCGCCTCGGAGGGGCTGGGCGCGCCCGTGAAGGCCGGTATCGCGGCCGGTGTGGTCGCGGTGGCGGCCACGGCGGTGGCGCTCGCCCTGATGAACCACAGTGAGCCGGAGAAGAAGCCGGACGCCAAACCGCCCGCGTCCACACCGGTGATCGAGCCCGCCAGAAACACCCCGACACCCACGCCGACGACACCGGAACCACAGCCCCCGGTGATCGTCGCGGCAGCCTCCCCGACCCCGACGCCCACGCCGTCGCCCACCCCCACGCCGAAGCGCACCCCGACGCCGACACCGACCCCCACCCCGAAGCCCGAGCCGACCCCGACACCCACTCCCACCCCGACACCCGCCCCGGTCCCCCCGCCGCCACCGGCCGTCTACCAGTGGAGCGAGCTGTCGTACGACGTCTCGGGCGACGGCACCGGGCCCGAGATGCGGATCGGCGAGAGCAGCTGGGTCTGGCAGCGGTACGGCGTCTCGATCGGCGGCCGGGAGTACGCCCACGGGGTGACCGTCCACGGCGACTCCTCCGTCACCGTCGACCTCAACCGCGCGTGCACGTCGTACGACGCGCTCGTCGGCGTCGACGACATGACGCTGGGGCTCGGCAGGATGTACTTCTCGGTGTACGCCGACGGGGTGCGGCTGTGGAGGTCCGGGCTGGTGGCGGGCGGGGACCCGGCGGTGCCGGTCCATGTGAACCTCGCGGGGCGCACGACCGTACGCCTGGTGGTCGAGCCGCACAGTCACTGGGACGACCTGATGCTCGCCGACTGGGCCGAGTCGAAGTTCAGCTGCGGGTAGCCGCGCCGGGCCGGAGCGCCTCGTCCAGTTCTTCGAGGACCTGCCGCGGGGTGAGCGGGGTGCCTCGGGTGTGCTCCGCGGTGTAGCGGGCCGGGCCGAGCGTGGTGCGGGCCGTCGCCTCGGCCCGGTCGACCTGCTCGCGCTCCGGGTGCGGGCGGGGGCTGCCGTCGCGCCAGCGCTCGGCGGCGGCGAGCAGCCGTACCGCGCGCGGGAGGTCGCCCAGGTCGGTGAGGAGGGTGGCCGTGGCGTCGACGAGGGTGGCCACGACGGTGTCGGCGCAGCGCTTCTCGACCGCCTCGCGGACGGTCGCGGCCATCAGGGGCAGACCGTGCTCCGGGCCGGACTCGGCGACGGTCACCATCGCCTCCATCGAGTGGAACATCACGGTGAACTGAGGCGGCGCCGAGGTCTCCTGGACGTCCGCGCGGACCGCGTCGAGCAGTTCGCGCGCGCGGGCGACGTCCTTGTCCTCCAGGGCCATGTAGGCGTACAGCAGCCGGACGAAGGCCCAGGTCTCCGCGACGCCGTACCGGTCACCGGCCTCGCTCGCCTCCTCCAGGGCGGCCAGCGCGGCCTGCCGGTCGCCCGTGCGGTAGGCGACCTCGGCGAGCCGGGCGATGAGGAACGGCGTCTCGGCGTACGCCCCGACCTCGTAGGCGAGCCGCAGCGCCTCCTCGTACGCCTCCTTGGCCTCCGGGAGCCGGGTGCGGGCCATGGCCGCCTCACCGGCGGCGCTGCTGATCTGGGCGCGGAGCCAGCGGTCGCCGATACGGGGGCCGAGCACGCGCAGCTCCGCCAGGTCGTCGTCCACGCCGGCCAGGCCGCCCTGGGAGTCGACCGCGGTGTGGGTGCGGAACATCAGGACGACGGCCACCGCCCACGCGTCGCCGTGGGCACGGCAGTGGGCGACGGCCCTGTCCATGTCGGCCCGCAGCTCCAGGGAGTCCGCGAGGACCAGGCCGGTCAGCGGCCAGGCGATACCGGGCATCCGGGCTGCGTCCGGCCCGCCCTCCTTGAAGTGGGCCCGTACGACCTCGACGTACCGGCGGGTGTCCTGGTCAAGGCCGCGCTCCAGCTCGGTCTCCGCCCTGAGGAAGACGTCCAGCATCCGGACGTTCATCCGGAGCCGGTGGTGGGGTTCCTCGGGGCGCACCCGGTGGGGCACCGACGCCCCCGCCCCCAGCCGCAGCACCCGCCCGACCCAGGCCGCGCCCTCGCTCCGGTAGTTGCGCAGCCACCAGAACCAGCCCATGGCGAGCACCAGGGCGCCGGCCTCCTCTTCCGCGCCCGCGGTGAGGGCACGGTCCAGGGCGGTGCGGATGTTGTCGAGTTCGGTCTCCAGGCGGGAGATCCACGGCAGTTGACCGGCCGAGCGGAGCCGCGGCTCGGCCTCCTCCACCAGGGCGCGCACCCAGGCGCGATGGCGCAGTTCGGCGTCGGCACGCGCCCGAGGACGCTCGGCGGCCCGCTCGACGACGTACTCGTGGATCGTCTCCAGCATGCGGTAGCGCATACGGCCGTCGGCACCGGACCGCTCGCAAGGGGCGGCCACGATCAGGGACTTGTCGACGAGCGCACCGAGCACCTCGGCGACCGGCCCGCTGCACACGGCCTCGGCCGCCTCCAGCTCCCAGCCGCCCGCGAACACGGACGCCTCGCACAGCACCGTCCGCTCCCGCTCGTCGAGCAGCTCCCAGGACCAGTCGACGACGGCACGGAGGGTCTGCTGGCGGGGCAGGACCGTACGGCTCCCGGTGGTGAGGAGGCGGAAGCGGTCGTCGAGACGGTCGGCGATCTGGCGGGGTGTGAGCAGCCGCAGCCGGGCCGCCGCGAGCTCGATGGCGAGCGGCAGCCCGTCCAGACGCCGGCAGATCTCGGCGACGGCCTCCTCGTCGGCGAGCACGGCGGCCGCGTCGGGACGGACGGCGGCGGCACGCTCGGCGAACAGCCGGTGCGCCTGGTCGGGCAGGAGGGGCTCGACCGGCCGCACCGACTCCCCCGGCACGCCCAGGGGTTCACGGCTGGTGGCGAGGACGGTGAGCCCCGGGCAGCGGGTGAGGAGGGTCTCCGCGAGGCCGGCCACCGCGTCGATCACATGCTCGCAGTTGTCAAGGATCAGGAGTCGGCTGCGCGCGGCGCAGTACTCGACGAGCAGGGCGACCGGGTCGTCCTGCGGGGCGCTCAACTCGGTGGTCATGAGCACGGTCTCGCGCAGACCGAGCGCACTGACCACCGCGCCGGGCACCGCCTCCGGCCGGTCGAGCGGCGCCAGCTCGACCAGCCACGCCTGCGGAAGCCCGGCGGCGGCCTCCTCGGCGAGACGGGTCTTCCCCGAGCCGCCCGGTCCGGTGAGGGTGACGAGGCGGGCCCTGTGCATGTCGGAACGGATGGCGGCGAGTTCAGGTTCCCGCCCCACGAAAGAGGTGAGTCGCGTACGAAGGTTGCCGCTGCGTTCGATTCGTGGCCGCCTGAGCGAACCGGACGGCTCCGACGGCGCGAGCAGCTCTGCATGCAGGGCTCGCAGTTCAGCACCGGGGTCGGCACCGAGGCCGTCGGCGAGAACACGGCGGGCGCTCTCGTAGGCGGCGAGAGCGTCGGCCGGACGGCCACCGTCCCGCAGGGCGCGGATGAGAAGCACATGCAGCGGTTCGTCGTACGGATGCGCGGCGACCAGCTCCTGAAGCTCCGGCACGACGTCCTGGCCACGGCCGAGCAGCAGATACGCCTCCCCGCGGGCCCGGGTGGCCTCCAGCCGCAGCGCGTCGAGCCGGGTGGCGGCGGCCCGGTCGGGAAGATCGGCAAGAGCGGGACCGCGCCACAGCCCGAGGGCGGCGGTGAGATCCCGGGCGGCGGTGCCGGGATCACCGTGCCGGAGGGCGCCCGTACCCTGCCGTACGAGCTGTTCGAAAACCGCGATGTCCACGGCGTCCTCCGCCGCCGCGAGCCGATACCCACCGGGTTCGGAGACGATGGCGTCCCGCCCGAGAACCCGCCTCAGACGCCCGACCAAGGCCTGGAGCGCGGCGGGGGCATCCTGAGGCGGCGTCTCCGTCCAGATCTCGTCGATCAGGGTCTCGGGCAAAACGGTACGGCCCGGCCGGAGCGCGAGGAGGGCGAGCAGCGCGCGAAGACGCGGACCGCCGAGGGGTATGACGGCGCCGTGATCGTCCACCGCCTCTGTGACACCCAGGATTCTGTACCGCACCGGGTCATTGTCGCCTGAGGGGGTGGCGGGTTCGGCGGTTTGGCGGGTGCGGCCCGGTGGGGGCTGGTCGCGCAGTTCCCCGCGCCCCTAAAAGAGCTCACCTGAACGGTCTTTTGTCGGCCGCGTACGGCGCGCAGGGGTCGGGGGCGGGGGGTGTCCGCCCGCAGCGGCCGGCGTCCGTTATCCAGTACTTCTCAATCGACAGCACCGCCGGACCGAGGACGGATACCCCCCGCCCCCGGCCCCGACCCACCACCGAACCGTGGGCGTCTTTTAGGGGCGCGGGGAACTGCGCAAAACGCCCGCCCCCACCAAGCCGCACCGTACCCGGCCAACGCGCCGCAGGCCCCCGTACGCTTGACCCCGTGCAGGAACGACACGACGCCCCCCTCGCCCCCCTGACCACCTTCCGCCTCGGCGGCCCGGCCACCCGCCTCGTCACCGCGACGACCGACGCCGAGGTGATCGCGGCAGTCCAGGAGGCAGACGCCACCCGCACCCCCCTCCTGCTCATCGGCGGCGGCTCCAACCTCGTCATCGGCGACAAGGGCTTCGACGGCACCGCCCTCGCCATCGCCACCAAGGGCATCGACCTCACCGGCACCCACCTCGAACTGGCCGCCGGCGAAACCTGGACCGACGCCGTGGCGCACGCAGTGACCGCCGGACTCGCCGGTATCGAGTGCCTCGCCGGCATCCCCGGCTCCGCGGGCGCCACCCCGATCCAGAACGTCGGCGCCTACGGCCAGGAAGTCTCCTCGACGATCACGGAGGTCGTCGCCTACGACCGCCGTACCGGCGAGACGGTGACGCTCACCAACGAACAGTGCGCGTTCGCCTACCGGCACAGCCGCTTCAAGGCGGACCCCGACCGCTACGTCGTCCTCCGCGTCCGTTTCGAGCTGGAGGACGCGGACGGCCTCTCTGCACCCCTGCGGTACGCGGAGGCCACGCGAGCCCTCGGCGTGGAGCCCGGCGACCGCGTCCCGGTCGCCGACGCCCGCGCCGCCGTGCTGAAGCTGCGCGCGGGCAAGGGCATGGTCCTGGACCCCGAGGACCACGACACCTGGTCGGCGGGCTCCTTCTTCACCAACCCGATCCTGACCGACGAGCAGTTCGCGGCCTTCCACGCGCGCGTGCGCGAGCGTCTCGGCGACACGGCCGAGCCGCCCGCCTACCCGGCGGGGGAGGGCCGTACGAAGACCTCCGCGGCCTGGCTGATCGACAAGGCCGGCTTCACCAAGGGCTACGGCACCGGAAGGGCCCGTATCTCCACGAAGCACACCCTCGCGCTGACGAACCGGGGCGGGGCCACGACGGAGGACCTCCTGGCGCTGGCGAGGGAGGTCGTCGCGGGCGTGCGGGACACGTTCGGCGTGACCCTCGTCAACGAACCGGTGACGGTCGGAGTGAGCCTGTAGCACCCGACAGGGCGGAATCGCGGCTGAGGCTCACCGAGTTCAGACCCCGCACGCGCGCACGTTCGCGGCGGGCCGGGGGTCACCCCTACGAGGTTCTCGTTCGCTTCAAGGAGCCGGCCGGCTGATCCAGTCGTCCACCCCGGCCAGCAGCTTCGTCTTCATGTCCTCCGGCGCCGCCGAACCCCGGACCGACTGGCGGGCCAGCTCCGCCAGTTCCTCGTCCGTGAAGCCGTGGTACTGCCGGGCGATCTCGTACTGCGCGGCCAGTCGCGAGCCGAAGAGCAGCGGGTCGTCGGCGCCGAGCGCCATCGGCACCCCGGCCTCGAACAGCTTGCGCAGCGGCACGTCCTCCGGCTTCTCGTACACCCCGAGCGCCACGTTCGACGCCGGACACACCTCGCAGGTCACCTGCCGGTCCGCGAGCCGCTTCAGCATCCGCGGGTCCTCCGCCGCCCGCACCCCGTGCCCGACCCGGTCGGCGTGCAGATCGTCCAGGCAGTCCCGCACCGACGACGGGCCGGTCAGTTCACCGCCGTGCGGGGCAGAGAGCAGACCGCCTTCCCGCGCGATGTGGAACGCCCGGTCGAAGTCCCTCGCCATGCCCCGGCGTTCGTCGTTCGACAGCCCGAAGCCCACCACGCCCCGGTCCGCGTACCGCACCGCGAGCCGGGCCAGCGTGCGCGCGTCCAGAGGGTGCTTCATGCGGTTCGCGGCCACCAGCACCCGCATCCCGAGCCCGGTCTCGCGCGAGGTCGTCTCCACCGCGTCCAGGATGATCTCCAGCGCCGGGATCAGCCCGCCGAGCCGGGGGGCGTACGACGTGGGGTCGACCTGGATCTCCAGCCACCCCGAGCCGTCGCGGACGTCCTCCTCCGCGGCCTCCCGCACCAGCCGCCGGATGTCGTCGGGCTCCCTGAGACACGAGCGGGCGGCGTCGTACAGCCGCTGGAAGCGGAACCAGCCGCGCTCGTCCGTGGCCCGCAGTTTCGGGGGCTCCCCGCTGGTCAGTGCCTCGGTCAGCGCCTCGGGCAGCCGCACACCGTACTTGTCGGCCAGTTCCAGCACCGTCGCCGGGCGCATCGAGCCGGTGAAGTGCAGGTGCAGATGGGCTTTCGGCAGCTCAGAGACATCACGTACGTGCTCCATCCCAGGATCCTGCCGTACGGCACGGGCGTCCCGGTACCGCTTTCCCCTTTAGTGGTCTTGCTCGCACAAAGAAACAAGAGAGCACCCCCGAAATTTCGGAGGTGCTCTCGGCGGTGGCGGACCTCAGTCCCGGGCCTCCGCGAGCAGCTTCTGGATCCGGCTGACGCCCTCGACGAGATCCTCGTCACCCAGGGCGTACGACAGCCGCAGATAGCCGGGCGTGCCGAAGGCCTCGCCGGGGACGACCGCGACCTCGGCCTCCTCCAGGATCAGCGCGGCCAGCTCGACCGTGTCCTGCGGGCGCTTGCCGCGGATCTCCTTGCCGACCAGGGCCTTGACCGAGGGGTACGCGTAGAAGGCGCCCTCGGGCTCCGGGCAGAGCACGCCCTCGATCTCGCCCAGCATCCGCACGATGGTCTTGCGGCGCCGGTCGAAGGCCTCCTTCATCTCCTCCACGGCCGACAGGTCGCCGGAGACGGCGGCGAGCGCGGCCACCTGGGCGACGTTCGACACGTTGGAGGTGGCGTGCGACTGGAGGTTGGTCGCGGCCTTGACGACGTCCTTGGGGCCGATGACCCAGCCCACCCGCCAGCCGGTCATGGCGTACGTCTTGGCGACACCGTTGACCACGATGGTCTTGTCGGCCAGCTCGGGCACGACCACGGGCAGGGAGTGGAACTCGGCGTCGCCGTAGACCAGGTGCTCGTAGATCTCGTCGGTCAGGACCCACAGGCCCTTCTCGGCGGCCCAGCGGCCGATCTCCTCGACCTGCGCGCGCGTGTAGACGGCGCCGGTCGGGTTGGAGGGGGAGACGAAGAGCAGGACCTTGGTGTTCTCGGTCCGGGCCGCCTCCAGCTGCTCCACGCTCACGCGGTAGCCGGTGGTCTCGTCCGCGACGACCTCCACCGGGACACCGCCGGCCAGCCGGATCGACTCCGGGTACGTCGTCCAGTACGGCGCCGGGACGATGACCTCGTCGCCCGGGTCGAGGATCGCGGCGAAGGCCTCGTAGATCGCCTGCTTGCCGCCGTTGGTGACGAGCACCTGGGAGGCGTCGACCTCCCAGCCGGAGTCACGCAGCGTCTTCGCGGCGATCGCGGCCTTCAGCTCGGGGAGGCCGCCGGCCGGCGTGTAGCGGTGGTACTTCGGGTTCGAGCAGGCCTCGATCGCGGCCTGGACGATGTAGTCCGGGGTCGGGAAGTCGGGCTCGCCGGCGCCGAAGCCGATCACCGGACGCCCGGCGGCCTTGAGGGCCTTGGCCTTGGCGTCCACGGCGAGGGTGGCGGACTCGGAGATCGCGCCGACTCGGGCGGAGACCCGGCGCTCGGTGGGAGGGGTTGCAGCGCTCATGGGCCCATCGTTCCAGACCGGAAACGTGCCCGGCACGCGGGTTTCACAGACTGAACAACAGCTGAACAACCGTCCGGATTCACCCCCTGTGCTGGGCGATCTTCCGTGCCCAAGGCCCTTGCAGGTGCTTTCTGTTCGACGGAGGGCCACGGAGCACGTACACTCTCACCTCGTTGGCCTTCAACCGGGCATCCAAGCGGATGCGGTACGTTGGGGGACATCAAAGGGTCGTAGCTCAATTGGTAGAGCACCGGTCTCCAAAACCGGCGGTTGGGGGTTCAAGTCCCTCCGGCCCTGCTACACAACGTACGTACAGCAATGCACCGCCGTGCGGCTCAGACCGGGCGCGGCACGGCCACGACCCGGGAACAGGTGAGGACGAATGGCGGACGCCGTGGGCTCCATCGACACGCCTGATGCCCAGGACGAGGCGCCGGAGTCTCAGAAGAAGACTCGTAAGGGCGGCAAGCGCGCCAAGAAGGGCCCGCTGAAGCGTCTGGCGACCTTCTACCGGCAGATCATCGCCGAGCTGCGCAAGGTCGTCTGGCCCACGCGCAGCCAGCTCACCACGTACACGACCGTCGTGATCGTGTTCGTCATCGTGATGATCGGCCTGGTCACCGTGATTGACTATGGACTCAACCACGCCGCGAAGTACGTCTTCGGCTGAGCCGAGAGCGAAGGGCGCCGTCACCGGCGCCCCTTTCGCGTGTTCCACCCCTATGTATCCAGGAAGAAGCAGCCACAGTGTCTGACCCGAACCTGAACGAGGCCGTCGAAGCAGACGAGCTCGTGGATGACGAGCTCGACATCGTCGAGGGCGCGGACGAGGACCTGGACGAGGTCGAGGCTGCCGACGCCGAGCCCGGCGACGCCGAGGAAGAGTCCGGCGGCGACGTCGAAGACGTCGAGGACGAGGAAGAGGCGCTCGTCGAGGAGGAGCCGGCCGAGCCGGTGGACCCCGTCGCCGCCCTGCGCGAGGAACTGCGGACCCTGCCCGGCGAGTGGTACGTCATCCACACGTACGCCGGTTACGAGAACCGCGTGAAGACCAACCTCGAGCAGCGTGCCGTCTCGCTGAACGTCGAGGACTACATCTTCCAGGCCGAGGTGCCGCAGGAAGAGGTCGTCCAGATCAAGAACGGCGACCGCAAGACGATCCGCCAGAACAAGCTTCCCGGGTACGTCCTGGTCCGCATGGACCTGACGAACGAGTCCTGGGGCGTCGTCCGCAACACCCCCGGCGTGACCGGCTTCGTGGGCAACGCCTACGACCCGTACCCGCTGACCCTGGACGAGATCGTCAAGATGCTCGCCCCGGAGGCCGAGGAGAAGGCCGCCCGCGAGGCCGCCGAGGCCGAGGGCAAGCCGGCGCCGCAGCGCAAGGTCGAGGTCCAGGTGCTGGACTTCGAGGTCGGCGACTCGGTCACCGTCACCGACGGCCCCTTCGCCACCCTCCAGGCCACGATCAACGAGATCAACGCCGACTCCAAGAAGGTCAAGGGCCTGGTGGAGATCTTCGGCCGCGAGACCCCGGTCGAGCTGAGCTTCGACCAGATCCAGAAGAACTGAGTTCTTCCGGCAGAGCTTCCGACCAGGTCAGGCGGGCTTTCGCGGCCCGTCTGACCTGCTCGGTTTTTGGCCGCGCATCTATACCCGTTATCGTTGTGCGGTATGCCTGCGTTCGGGTGGTCCCCGCTCGCAGGCAGGACCCGAATCGAAAGGACCCGGAGAGCTATGCCTCCCAAGAAGAAGAAGGTCACGGGGCTCATCAAGCTCCAGATCAACGCCGGTGCGGCGAACCCCGCCCCGCCGGTCGGCCCCGCGCTCGGTCAGCACGGCGTCAACATCATGGAGTTCTGCAAGGCGTACAACGCCGCGACCGAGTCGCAGCGTGGCTGGGTGATCCCGGTGGAGATCACGGTCTACGAGGACCGCTCCTTCACCTTCATCACCAAGACGCCGCCGGCCGCCAAGATGATCCTCAAGGCCGCGGGTGTCGAGAAGGGCTCCGGCGAGCCGCACAAGACCAAGGTCGCCAAGATCACCGAGGCGCAGGTCCGCGAGATCGCCACGACCAAGCTTCCCGACCTGAACGCCAACGACCTGGACGCCGCGGCGAAGATCATCGCCGGCACCGCCCGCTCCATGGGCATCACGGTCGAGGGCTGAGCCCACCCCCCCCGTACAAAGCAGAAGTGGCAGGGCCGGCTCGGCCCGTACCACGACTCCTAAGCACACACAGGAGCAGTTGTGAGCAAGCGCAGCAAGGCTCTCCGCGCTGCGGACGCCAAGATCGACCGGGAGAAGCAGTACGCCCCGCTCGAGGCCGTCCGTCTCGCCAAGGAGACCTCCACGACCAAGTTCGACGGCACCGTCGAGGTCGCCTTCCGTCTGGGTGTCGACCCGCGCAAGGCCGACCAGATGGTCCGTGGCACCGTGAACCTCCCGCACGGCACCGGTAAGACCGCCCGGGTCCTGGTCTTCGCGACCGGTGACCGTGCCGAGGCCGCGCGTGCCGCGGGCGCCGACATCGTCGGCGCCGACGAGCTCATCGACGAGGTGTCGAAGGGCCGTCTGGACTTCGACGCCGTCGTCGCCACCCCGGACCTCATGGGCAAGGTCGGCCGCCTCGGCCGCGTGCTCGGTCCCCGTGGTCTCATGCCGAACCCCAAGACCGGCACCGTGACCCCGGACGTGACGAAGGCTGTCACGGACATCAAGGGCGGCAAGATCGAGTTCCGCGTCGACAAGCACTCGAACCTGCACTTCATCATCGGCAAGACGTCCTTCGACGACGACAAGCTGGTGGAGAACTACGGCGCGGCCCTGGAGGAGATCCTCCGTCTGAAGCCGTCCGCCGCCAAGGGTCGCTACATCAAGAAGGCCGCCATCAGCACCACGATGGGCCCCGGCATCCAGCTCGACCCGAACCGCACCCGCAACCTCCTCGTCGAGGAGGACCCGGCCGCGGTCTGAGACACCGGCAGGTTCCACGGGCCCCGCACCTTCGAGGTGCGGGGCCCGTTCCCGTGTGGGAAGGCCGTGCTCTGGGTTAGCGTGCGGACAGGGCACGGGCACAGGGGGACGGATGAAGCGCACGGCGACGGTGTCGGTCTGTTTCGCGCTGGCGCTCGCGCTGGCCGGCTGCACCTCCTCCGGCTCCTCCGACCGGTCCGCGAGGACACCCACCGCGAAGGCTCCCGTCGCCCTGCCCGCCCTGCGCACGGCCGAGCGCGCCACCGAGGGAGCGGACTCCGCCCGGGTCCGCTCTGCGACCGTGATGGGCAGCCAGCTCTCCCTCACCGCCGACGGGCTGCTGTCCTGGGGGGACGGCCTCTCCGGCACCCTGGAGATCGCGTACACCGGCGGCACCGCGGCCGAGACGATGCGCGGCCTCGGCGTGACCTCCATGGAGGCCCGCTATCTCACCGACGCCTACTACGCGCGCCTGGGCGACGCCTTCGCCGCGAAGATCGGCGGCAAGCACTGGCTGAAGTACGCGTACGACGATCTCAAGAACCTCGGCGGCGGCGCCGAGCTCGCCGACCAGATGCGCTCCACCACCCCCGACCAGTCGGTGAAGCTGCTGCTGCACTCCGCGGACGTGCGCGAGGTCGGCGAGGAGAGGGTCGACGGCCGGGCCACCACCCACTACTCCGGGACCGTGGCCACCGAGGACGTCACCGACGCGTCCCTGAAGGAGCGCCTGGAGGACGCCGGGGTCACCACCGAGACCGTCGACATCTGGATCGACGACCGCGACCTCCTCGTCAAGAAGGTCGAGAAGGCCGGCACCGCGAACGGCCGGGTGACCCAGACCGCCCACTACAGCGACTACGGCGTACCGGTCACCGTCCGCAGACCCCCGGCCGCCGACACGGCGGACTTCAAGACCCTCCTGAAGCCCTCTTGAGTCCCACGGAAACCAGGAGAGCATCGCAACCACACTCCGCTAGGCTCACGTCCTTGCTGTGTATCGGACATGCATTCCATGGGGGGCTGCTATGAGCACTTCTGTACGACGTTCCGCGCGCTGTCGGACCATCGGCGCCGGGATCGCCGCCGTCGCCCTCGCCGCGGGAGCGGTGAGCTGCGCCAAGGGCGGGGGCGAGGAGTCGCCGAAGATGACTCCGGCGGCCGCCGTCGCCAAGGCCGCGAAGAACACGGAGGCCATCACCTCCCTGCACTACCGGATGAAGGGCGAGTTCCCGGAGCAGGGGCAGGTCACGGCCGACGCCTCCATGCGGCTCAAGCCCACCGTCGCGATGACCATGAAGATGAAGGTGCCCTCCCAGGGCGCCCAGGGCACGGCGGAGATCCGGCTCGTCGACAAGGCCATGTACATCGGCGGCAACCCCGAGATGGCGAAGGAGATGGACGGCAAGAGCTGGCTCAAGTTCGACCTGTCCAGCCTGAGCGACGAGCAGCTCGGCGCGGCCGGAGCGGGCGCCGGCCAGGCCGAGCAGAACCCCACGGCCGAGGCCGGCTTCCTCACCGGCGCCAAGGACGTGAAGAAGGTCGGCACCGAGACCGTCGAGGGCGTGAAGACCACCCACTACCGGGGCACCGTCACCCTCGCCGACCTCAAGGCCTCCCTCAAGAAGGAGAGCAAGGACGTCCGCGAGGCGCGCGAGAAGAGCCTTCAGCAGTACGAGAAGCTCGGCATCGACAAGCTGACGATGGACATGTGGATCGACGGCCAGGACCACGCCAAGCAGCTCCGGATGAAGGGCCAGGCCGACAAGGGCCCGCTCGACATGACGATCACCTTCCTCGACTACAACAAGCCGGTCGACGTCACGGCCCCGCCCGCCAAGGACACCGCCGACCTCGCCGAGATGATGAAGGGACTCCAGAGCAGCTGAGCGCCGTAGGACCGGATTTGCTTGACAGGGATCCGGTCACGTACGCTCCTACAGAAGCCAAAGACCGCTGGTCGTTGCCGTGCGCTCGCGAGAGGGTGCGGTGGCCGAAGGATCCGCTGAACCGCGGACGACCCGCGCAGGTGACTGTGGAAGTGCTCCCGTCCGGATCCGTCCGTGAAGGTCGAGCTACGCCCCGTGCGCCTGCGCCGGGGCGTTTCGTTTTCCCCAGCCCCTTCCGAGCGGTCCTCATCACCCGGAAGGAGGCCGACGCTTATGGCAAGGCCCGACAAGGCCGCCGCGGTGGCCGAGCTCACGGAGCAGTTCCGTAGCTCGAACGCCGCTGTGCTGACCGAGTACCGGGGTCTCACCGTGGCGCAGCTCAAGACGCTGCGTCGTTCGCTCGGTGAGAACGCCCAGTACGCCGTGGTGAAGAACACGCTGACCAAGATTGCGGCCAACGAGGCCGGGATCTCGACGCTCGACGACCTGTTCAACGGTCCGACGGCGGTCGCCTTCGTCACCGGTGACCCGGTGGAGTCGGCGAAGGGTCTTCGTGACTTCGCCAAGGACAACCCGAACCTCGTCATCAAGGGCGGTGTCCTTGACGGCAAGGCGCTGTCCGCCGACGAGATCAAGAAGCTCGCGGACCTCGAGTCCCGCGAGGTTCTGCTCGCCAAGCTGGCGGGCGCCATGAAGGGCAAGCAGACGCAGACTGCACAGCTCTTCCAGGCGCTTCCCTCGAAGCTCGTCCGCACCGTGGACGCGCTCCGTGCCAAGCAGGACGAGCAGGGCGGTGCCGAGTAACTCGGCTCGCATCATGACCGCCGCCTGAGGCCCCCGGTCGCCAGGCAGAGGTCGTAGCGGGCCGACCGTACGCCCGCCAGACATGTACATCCGGCACCAGCCGAAATTAGTGGAAGGAAAGCCATCGTGGCTCTCACCCAGGACGAACTGCTCGCCGAGTTCGAGACGATGACCCTGATCCAGCTCTCCGAGTTCGTGAAGGCGTTCGAGGAGAAGTTCGACGTCACCGCCGCCGCCGCGGTCGCCGTCGCGGGCCCCGCCGGCCCGGCCGCCGTTGCCGACGCCCCGGAGGAGAAGGACGAGTTCGACGTCGTCCTCACCGGCGCCGGCGACAAGAAGATCCAGGTCATCAAGGTCGTGCGCGAGCTCACCTCCCTGGGCCTCAAGGAGGCCAAGGACCTGGTCGACGGTGCGCCGAAGCCGGTTCTGGAGAAGGTCAACAAGGAGGCCGCGGACAAGGCCAAGGAGGCGCTCGAGGGCGCCGGTGCCGCTGTCGAGGTCAAGTAACACCTCTCGCAGGTCCCGCTGGACCTGTAACGCGTAAGCGCCGAGGAGCGATCATCCATCCGGGTGGTCGCTCTTCGGCGTTCCTGGAGGGGTGGCCGCGGTTGCCTTGCTCCCGCCCCGGCGAGGGGTATGGTGATCTTCGTCGTGTCTCCCGAATGCCCTGGTTCGGGCTGGGGGGCCTTGACGAACCGCACGCAGCGCGCAATTCTCAGGACGCGTCGCCAGAACGGTCCGAATCCGAGGCATGGATCGGCGACGAAGAGGGCAGTATCAACGTGCGTTGAGGGCAGGCATGCCGAAGGCGTTGAGGGTGACGAGGACCAAAGAAAATCGGGGCTGGACATCAGTGCGCCAAGTGGCTACACTGACCCTTTGCGCTGCCTGTTAGCTGCCCCCTGCCCGTCACCAGGGGTCTGTCCTCGCCTCAGCAACGACGATCAAAACCTCCCTGACCAGGGATTTCATTCGTCGTGTGCAGGAGAGGGACCGGTACGCGCGTAGTGAGTCCGAGCCCTCGGAAGGACCCCTCTTGGCCGCCTCGCGCAATGCCTCGAACGCGAATACGAACCACGGCGCCAGCACCGCCCCGCTGCGCATCTCCTTTGCAAAGATCAAGGAGCCCCTCGAGGTTCCCAACCTGCTCGCGCTGCAGACCGAGAGCTTTGACTGGCTGCTCGGGAACACCGCTTGGCAGAGTCGGGTCGAGGAGGCTCTGGAGTCCGGTCAGGACGTCCCCACCAAGTCCGGTCTCGAGGAGATCTTCGAGGAGATCTCCCCGATCGAGGACTTCTCCGGGTCGATGTCGCTGACCTTCCGCGACCACCGCTTCGAGCCGCCGAAGAACAGCATCGACGAGTGCAAGGAGCGCGACTTCACGTACGCCGCCCCGCTCTTCGTGACGGCTGAGTTCACCAACAACGAGACCGGCGAGATCAAGTCCCAGACGGTCTTCATGGGCGACTTCCCGCTCATGACGAACAAGGGCACCTTCGTCATCAACGGCACCGAGCGTGTCGTGGTGTCGCAGCTCGTCCGTTCGCCCGGTGTCTACTTCGACTCCTCCATCGACAAGACCTCCGACAAGGACGTCTTCTCCGCCAAGATCATCCCCTCCCGGGGTGCCTGGCTGGAGATGGAGATCGACAAGCGCGACATGGTCGGTGTCCGTATCGACCGCAAGCGCAAGCAGTCCGTCACCGTGCTCCTGAAGGCTCTCGGGTGGACCACCGAGCAGATCCTCGAAGAGTTCGGCGAGTACGAGTCGATGCGCGCCACCCTGGAGAAGGACCACACCCAGGGCCAGGACGACGCGCTGCTCGACATCTACCGCAAGCTGCGTCCGGGCGAGCCGCCCACGCGCGAGGCCGCGCAGACGCTTCTGGAGAACCTGTACTTCAACCCGAAGCGCTACGACCTCGCCAAGGTCGGCCGTTACAAGGTCAACAAGAAGCTCGGCGCGGACGAGCCGCTGGACGCCGGCGTGCTCACCACCGACGACATCATCGCCACCATCAAGTACCTGGTGAAGCTGCACGCCGGTGAGACCGAGACGGTCGCCGAGTCGGGCCGCGAGATCATCGTCGAGACCGACGACATCGACCACTTCGGCAACCGCCGTATCCGTAACGTCGGTGAGCTGATCCAGAACCAGGTCCGTACGGGTCTCGCCCGTATGGAGCGCGTCGTGCGCGAGCGCATGACCACCCAGGACGTCGAGGCGATCACCCCGCAGACCCTGATCAACATCCGCCCCGTGGTGGCGTCGATCAAGGAGTTCTTCGGTACGTCGCAGCTGTCCCAGTTCATGGACCAGAACAACCCGCTGTCGGGGCTGACGCACAAGCGTCGTCTGAACGCCCTCGGCCCGGGTGGTCTCTCCCGTGAGCGGGCCGGCTTCGAGGTCCGTGACGTGCACCCCTCGCACTACGGCCGCATGTGCCCGATCGAGACGCCCGAAGGCCCGAACATCGGTCTGATCGGTTCGCTCGCCTCGTACGGCCGGATCAACCCGTTCGGCTTCATCGAGACGCCGTACCGCAAGGTCGTCGACGGCCAGGTCAGCGACGAGGTCGACTACCTGACGGCCGACGAAGAGGACCGATTCGTCATCGCGCAGGCCAACGCCACGCTCGACGACGACATGCGCTTCACCGAGAACCGCGTCCTGGTCCGCCGCCGTGGCGGCGAGGTCGACTACGTCCCCGGTGACGACGTCGACTACATGGACGTCTCGCCGCGCCAGATGGTGTCGGTCGCGACCGCCATGATCCCGTTCCTGGAGCACGACGACGCCAACCGTGCCCTCATGGGCGCGAACATGATGCGTCAGGCCGTGCCGCTCATCAAGAGCGAGTCCCCGCTCGTCGGCACCGGCATGGAGTACCGCTCCGCCGCCGACGCCGGTGACGTGGTCAAGGCCGAGAAGGCGGGTGTGGTCCAGGAGGTCTCCGCGGACTACATCACCACCAGCAACGACGACGGCACGTACATCACCTACCGGCTGGCCAAGTTCGCCCGCTCCAACCAGGGCACCTCGGTCAACCAGAAGGTCGTCGTCGACGAGGGCGACCGGGTCGTCGAGGGCCAGGTCCTCGCCGACGGTCCGGCCACCGAGAACGGCGAGATGGCCCTCGGCAAGAACCTGCTCGTGGCGTTCATGCCGTGGGAGGGTCACAACTACGAGGACGCGATCATCCTGTCGCAGCGCCTCGTGCAGGACGACGTCCTCTCCTCGATCCACATCGAGGAGCACGAGGTCGACGCCCGTGACACCAAGCTCGGCCCCGAGGAGATCACCCGGGACATCCCGAACGTCTCCGAGGAGGTCCTCGCCGACCTCGACGAGCGCGGCATCATCCGGATCGGTGCCGAGGTCATCGCCGGCGACATCCTCGTCGGCAAGGTCACGCCCAAGGGTGAGACCGAGCTGACCCCCGAGGAGCGCCTGCTGCGCGCGATCTTCGGTGAGAAGGCCCGTGAGGTCCGTGACACCTCGCTGAAGGTGCCGCACGGCGAGACCGGCAAGGTCATCGGCGTCCGCGTCTTCGACCGCGAGGAGGGCGACGAGCTTCCCCCCGGTGTGAACCAGCTGGTGCGCGTCTACGTCGCGCAGAAGCGCAAGATCACCGACGGTGACAAGCTCGCCGGCCGCCACGGCAACAAGGGCGTCATCTCCAAGATCCTGCCCATCGAGGACATGCCGTTCCTCGAGGACGGGACCCCGGTCGACATCATCCTCAACCCGCTCGGTGTGCCGTCCCGAATGAACCCGGGACAGGTCCTGGAGATCCACCTCGGCTGGCTCGCCAGCCGCGGCTGGGACGTCTCCGGTCTCGCCGACGACTGGGCGCAGCGCCTCCAGGCCATCGGCGCCGACCAGGTCGCCCCGGGCACCAACGTCGCCACGCCGGTCTTCGACGGTGCGCGTGAGGACGAGCTCGCGGGTCTGCTGAACCACACCATCCCGAACCGCGACGGCGAGCGCATGGTGCAGCCGACCGGTAAGGCGAGGCTGTTCGACGGCCGCTCCGGTGAGCCGTTCCCGGACCCGATCTCGATCGGGTACATGTACATCCTCAAGCTCCACCACCTGGTCGACGACAAGCTGCACGCCCGCTCGACCGGTCCGTACTCGATGATCACCCAGCAGCCGCTGGGTGGTAAGGCCCAGTTCGGTGGCCAGCGCTTCGGTGAGATGGAGGTGTGGGCGCTGGAGGCTTACGGCGCCGCGTACGCCCTCCAGGAGCTGCTGACCATCAAGTCCGACGACGTCACCGGCCGCGTGAAGGTCTACGAGGCCATCGTCAAGGGCGAGAACATCCCCGAGCCGGGCATCCCCGAGTCCTTCAAGGTGCTCATCAAGGAGATGCAGTCGCTGTGCCTCAACGTGGAGGTGCTGTCCTCGGACGGCATGTCCATCGAGATGCGCGACACCGACGAGGACGTCTTCCGCGCTGCGGAAGAGCTCGGCATCGACCTGTCCCGGCGCGAGCCGAGCAGCGTCGAAGAGGTCTGACGGGAGTCCGGCCGGAGGCCCTGGTGAGGAACCTCCGGCCGGCCCCTGGACCCCCGTTTCAGACCCCAAGACTTACAACCCTGAGAGGGATTGACGCATAGTGCTCGACGTCAACTTCTTCGATGAGCTCCGGATCGGTCTGGCCACCGCTGACGACATCCGTCAGTGGAGCCACGGCGAGGTCAAGAAGCCCGAGACCATCAACTACCGCACCCTCAAGCCCGAAAAGGACGGACTCTTCTGCGAGAAGATCTTCGGTCCGACCCGGGACTGGGAGTGCTACTGCGGCAAGTACAAGCGTGTCCGGTTCAAGGGCATCATCTGTGAGCGCTGCGGCGTCGAGGTCACTCGCGCCAAGGTGCGCCGTGAGCGGATGGGCCACATCGAGCTGGCCGCTCCCGTCACCCACATCTGGTACTTCAAGGGCGTTCCGTCGCGGCTGGGCTACCTGCTCGACCTCGCCCCCAAGGACCTCGAGAAGGTCATCTACTTCGCGGCGTACATGATCACGTACGTCGACGAGGAGCGCCGTACCCGCGACCTGCCCTCCCTGGAGGCGCATGTCTCGGTGGAGCGCCAGCAGGTCGAGAACCGCCGGGACGCCGACCTGGAGGCCCGCGCCAAGAAGCTCGAAGCCGATCTGGCCGAGCTGGAGGCCGAGGGTGCCAAGGCCGACGTGCGCCGCAAGGTGCGCGAGGGTGCCGAGCGTGAGATGAAGCAGCTGCGCGACCGTGCGCAGCGCGAGATCGACCGTCTCGACGAGGTGTGGACCCGCTTCAAGAACCTCAAGGTCCAGGACCTGGAGGGCGACGAGCTCCTCTACCGCGAGCTGCGTGACCGCTTCGGCACGTACTTCGACGGTTCGATGGGTGCCGCGGCGCTGCAGAAGCGCCTGGAGTCCTTCGACCTGGACGAGGAGGCCGAGCGCCTCCGCGAGATCATCCGCACCGGCAAGGGCCAGAAGAAGACCCGTGCGCTCAAGCGCCTCAAGGTCGTCTCCGCGTTCCTGCAGACCAGCAACAGCCCCAAGGGCATGGTGCTGGACTGCGTGCCGGTCATCCCGCCGGACCTTCGCCCGATGGTGCAGCTGGACGGTGGCCGCTTCGCGACCTCCGACCTGAACGACCTGTACCGCCGTGTGATCAACCGCAACAACCGCCTGAAGCGCCTTCTCGACCTCGGTGCGCCCGAGATCATCGTGAACAACGAGAAGCGCATGCTCCAGGAGGCCGTGGACGCGCTGTTCGACAACGGCCGTCGTGGCCGTCCGGTCACGGGCCCTGGCAACCGTCCGCTGAAGTCGCTGTCCGACATGCTCAAGGGCAAGCAGGGCCGCTTCCGTCAGAACCTGCTCGGCAAGCGAGTCGACTACTCGGCGCGTTCCGTCATCGTCGTCGGCCCGCAGCTGAAGCTGCACCAGTGCGGTCTGCCCAAGGCGATGGCGCTGGAGCTCTTCAAGCCGTTCGTGATGAAGCGGCTCGTGGACCTCAACCACGCGCAGAACATCAAGAGCGCCAAGCGCATGGTGGAGCGCGGTCGCACCGTCGTGTACGACGTCCTCGAAGAGGTCATCGCCGAGCACCCGGTGCTGCTGAACCGTGCACCCACCCTGCACCGCCTCGGCATCCAGGCCTTCGAGCCGCAGCTGGTCGAGGGCAAGGCCATCCAGATCCACCCGCTCGTCTGCACCGCGTTCAACGCGGACTTCGACGGTGACCAGATGGCCGTGCACCTGCCGCTGTCCGCGGAGGCGCAGGCCGAGGCCCGCATCCTGATGCTGTCCTCGAACAACATCCTCAAGCCCGCCGACGGCCGTCCGGTGACGATGCCGACCCAGGACATGGTCCTCGGTCTGTTCTTCCTCACCACCGACGGCGAGCTGCGGGACACCAAGGGCGAGGGCCGGGCGTTCGGCTCCACCGCCGAGGCGATCATGGCGTTCGACGCCGGCGAGCTCGCGCTCCAGTCGTCGATCGACATCCGCTTCCCGGTGGGCACCATCCCGCCGCGCGGCTGGACCCCGCCGGCCGTCGAGGAGGGCGACCCGGAGTACCAGATCGGTGACTCCTTCCGCCTGCGGACGACCCTGGGCCGCGCGCTCTTCAACGAGCTGCTGCCCGAGGACTACCCGTTCGTCGACTACTCGGTCGGCAAGAAGCAGCTCTCCGAGATCGTCAACGACCTCGCCGAGCGCTACCCCAAGGTCATCGTGGCGGCGACGCTCGACAACCTGAAGGCGGCCGGCTTCCACTGGGCGACCCGTTCCGGTGTCACCGTCGCCATCTCCGACGTCGTCGTTCCCGAGGCGAAGAAGGAGATCGTCAAGGGCTACGAGGCGCAGGACGAGAAGGTCCAGAAGCAGTACGAGCGCGGTCTGATCACCAAGGAAGAGCGCACTCAGGAGCTCATCGCGATCTGGACCAAGGCGACCAACGAGGTCGCCGAGGCGATGAACGAGAACTTCCCCAAGACGAACCCCATCTTCATGATGGTTGACTCGGGTGCCCGAGGAAACATGATGCAGATGCGGCAGATCGCCGGTATGCGTGGTCTGGTGTCGAACGCCAAGAACGAGACGATCCCGCGTCCCATCAAGGCGTCCTTCCGTGAGGGCCTGTCCGTGCTGGAGTACTTCATCTCCACCCACGGTGCCCGTAAGGGTCTGGCCGACACCGCCCTGCGTACCGCCGACTCGGGTTACCTGACCCGTCGTCTGGTGGACGTCTCGCAGGACGTCATCATCCGCGAGGAGGACTGCGGCACCGAGCGCGGTCTGAAGCTGCGGATCGCCTCGCGCGGCGCCGACGGCGTGCTGCGCAAGGCGGACGACGTCGAGACCAGCGTCTACGCCCGTATGCTCGCCGAGGACGTCGTCATCGACGGCAAGGTGATCGCGCCGGCCAACGTGGACCTGGGCGACGTGCTCATCGACCAGCTCGTGCACCACGGTGTCGAGGAGGTCAAGACCCGCTCGATCCTGACCTGTGAGTCCCAGGTCGGCACCTGCGCCATGTGCTACGGCCGCTCGCTGGCCACCGGCAAGCTGGTCGACATCGGTGAGGCGGTCGGCATCATCGCCGCCCAGTCCATCGGTGAGCCCGGTACCCAGCTGACGATGCGTACCTTCCACACCGGTGGTGTGGCCGGTGACGACATCACCCAGGGTCTGCCGCGTGTCGTCGAGCTCTTCGAGGCCCGTACCCCGAAGGGTGTCGCCCCGATCTCCGAGGCCCAGGGCCGGGTGCGGATCGAGGAGACCGAGAAGACCAAGAAGATCGTCATCACGCCGGACGACGGCAGCGACGAGACGGCGTTCCCGATCTCGAAGCGCGCGCGTCTTCTGGTCAGCGAGGGCGAGCACGTCGAGGTGGGCCAGAAGCTCACCGTGGGTGCCACCAACCCGCACGACGTGCTGCGCATCCTGGGCCAGCGTGCCGTCCAGGTCCACCTGGTCGGCGAGGTCCAGAAGGTCTACAACTCGCAGGGTGTGTCGATCCACGACAAGCACATCGAGATCATCATCCGGCAGATGCTGCGCCGGGTGACGATCATCGAGTCCGGCGACGCCGAGCTGCTGCCCGGTGAGCTGGTCGAGCGCTCGAAGTTCGAGGTCGAGAACCGTCGTGTGGTCCAGGAGGGCGGTCACCCGGCCTCCGGTCGTCCGCAGCTGATGGGTATCACCAAGGCCTCGCTGGCGACGGAGTCCTGGCTGTCGGCCGCCTCCTTCCAGGAGACGACCCGAGTCCTGACGGACGCGGCGATCAACGCCAAGTCCGACAGCCTCATCGGCCTCAAGGAGAACGTCATCATCGGTAAGCTCATCCCGGCCGGTACGGGTCTGTCCCGCTACCGCAACATCCGGGTCGAGCCGACCGAGGAGGCCAAGGCCGCGATGTACTCGGCCGTCGGCTACGACGACATCGACTACTCGCCGTTCGGCACGGGCTCCGGCCAGGCCGTTCCGCTGGAGGACTACGACTACGGTCCGTACAACCAGTGAGTGGTTGAACTGAGTTGAAGGGCGGTCACCCCGAGGGGTGGCCGCCCTTCGGCGTGTCAGCGACCCGTGAGTTCCACGACGGCCACGCCCGCGGTGGTGAGCGCCGCGAGGACGCCCACGCTGGCGAGTGGCCAGCGGGAGCGCTCCAGGGCGTCCAGGCGCCGTTCGTGGTCGGCGAGTTGCTTGTCGGTCTGGTCGCTGCGCTGGACGAGCAGGGCCAGCGAGCCGTCGACCCGGGCGAAGCCGGCCTCCAGCGAACCGCGCAGGCGCTCCAGTTCCAGGGCGACGGCGATCGGGTCGTTCAGGTCAGAGTCGGTCATCGGCGCCTCCCGTAGGGAGCGATGCCGAGAGTGGGCTGGAGGAGGGTGCGGAGCGTGCGCTTCGTCGTGTCCTTCACGGGTCAGACCTCCTTCACGTACGGCACCTTGAGCGCGGCCCAGGACTTCGCGCCCGGCCAGCCGTCGGCGGAGGCGCCGGTGTAGCCGAGCTTGCGCTGCCACTTGGCGTACGAGGCGCGGTCGGCGTCGGTCCACTGGGGGCCGGGGCCTTCGGCGTAGGCGGAGCAGCCGACCGCGGTCAGGCGCTTGCCCATGGCGGTGACGACGGCGGACCTGGGGTTCTTCCTGAACCAGGCGGCGCCGGGGAAGGGCTGGTGGGTGGGGGTGGCCGGAGAAGCCGGGGAGGCTTGGGACGCGGCGGGCTTCCTGGCGAGGCGGGCGGTGACCTGTTCGCGGAAGCCGGCCATCGTGAACCCGCGGGGGTCGATCTTGGCGCTGGTCCACTCCTTGTGGCCGATCACGGAGGCGGCGCTCCAGCCGTGCGCCCGGCACAGGGCGGCGGACGCGCGGGCCATGGCGTCCAGCTGGACCGCGGGCCAAGTGTCCTTACCGTCCCCGAGGTTGACGCACTCGAAGCCGTAGAAGCGGGTGTTGCCGTCGGTGTCGTTCTGGTTCGGGGCGGGCAGGGCGATGCTCTCGGCGGCGACCGCGCGCAGGACGTCGCCGTCGCCGCTGCCGGCGTGGTTGGCGCGCCCGTTGCCGACCAGGTGCACCGTGCCGTCCTTGGCTATGACGCCGTGGCAGAGCGGGCCGGGCAGGTCGGAGCGGCCGCCGAAGCAGAGGGCGACGGTGGCGGTGGTGCCGGAGGTGACGGTGTGGTGGATCATCACGCCGTTGACCGGACCCCAACTGCCCTTGTGGTTACGGTTGTTGGTGCGCCAGCCGGGGTGTTCGACGACGGTGACACCCTCCGCGCGCAGGGCGGCAACGAGGGCGTCGGCGGACAGGGGAGTGGCCATGCTGGGGTTCCTTCGGTGGAGCCGGGGGTGGACTACATCACCGGATCGACGCGGATGAACATCGTGTCGAAGGTGGCGGTGTTGGCGCTGTTGGCCGACCAGAAGCAGGGCACGGCGTTGTAGACCGTCCCCGGGGTGAGGCCTGTCACCAGGAACTGGGTCGAGCAGGACGACCTGTTGACGCTGTTGACGACGACGGCCCGGTCGGCGGAGGAGGCCAGGAACACCGACTTGTCGGAGGCCTTGTAGACGGTGGCGGACATGTAGGAGCCGTACGCCGCCGAGCTGTACATGTACGCGCCCAGGGTGACGATCGCCTGACCGCTCGGGGGTGCGGTGAACGCGGCGGTGACCGCGGTGGTCGCGGAGTCGGCGAGGATCTCCACCGCGGTGGTGGAGGCCGTGGTTCCGGCGTCGTTGTTGGCCTTGAAGACGGGAACGGGGGCGACCGGCGACCACACCGTGCCGGTGTAGTGCGTCAGCTGGCCGGGGGTGGTCAGCCAGGCGACCATGCCGGCCACGGGGGTGGTGATCGCGGCGTCGCGGGCGGCGGCGGTGGCGTAGCGCAGGACGGTCCGGCCGTCGATCGCCTCGGCCAGCGACTGAAGGTGCAGCGGGAGGTCGGCGGTGTCGGTGGGCTGGGGATAGGGGAGCGCGTTGAGGGGGGTGTACGCGGTCATGCGGTCTCCGTTCCGGGGGCGTCGGTGCCGGTGGTGGCCTGTGGTGCGGTGCTGACGGAGGTGGAGGGCTCGGGGGTCTCGCCCGTCCCGTCGTCTCCGCCCGTCCCGTCGTCTCCGTCCGTCCCGTCCTCCGTGTCTCCCGGCTCCTCCGCCACCGGATCCGGCACCACCACCGACACCTCGGCGGGGACGGCGATGACCGGCTCCTCGACCAGGTACTCGGCGAGTCCGCTGGTGACGGCGGCCGCGAGCTGGGCCAGCTGGTCGTCGTCCAGGGTGACCGGCACCGTTTCCGACGTGCTCTCGGGTGTGTTCTCAGACATACGCCGACTCCTTGATCTCGCCCCAGGTGAACCCGGAGGCGGTGAGCGCGGCCAGGGTCGGGAAGGCCGAGGTCACCGCGCTGTAGGTGGACAGGGTCACGGCGACCGGCGCCGCCGGGGCGTCGGGGCTCAGCCCGGTGTCGGCCGGTGTGCCGTTGGTCCGGGTGCCGCGCAGGGTGAGCGTCTGCCGTACGCCGCCGTCGGCGGACTCCGCCGTGCTGATGCCGACGACCCAGGCCAGGGTGTCCAGCCGGGTGCCCGAGGTGTCGGTCAGCTGCACCACGTCCCCGAGCTGGATGCGCGGGTCGTACAGGACCTCCACGTCGCCGATGACCGGCACGGGGTACACCCCGGCGCTGTACATCGCGTTCGCGATGGCCTGGGCAGAGGTCAGGTCCTGGATCCAGTCGGTGCTCTCCCCGGTGTGCTGCTGGCGGCCGTAGTACTTCTCGCTCGCGGTCCCCGCCACGTACGCGGTCGCCGACCGCTCCACGGGATCCGCCTTCGGCTTCTGCGTCTCCAGGTAGACGGACGGGGTGCCGTCCTTCTTCGCCGTGTAGAGGATCTGCGAGCTGCGGTTGGTGAACCGCACCACCAGATAGCCGTCCTCGCGGCGGGTCAGCACGTCGACCGCGCCCTTGACCGCCGTGGTGCCGGCCGCTGTGGTGGCGAAGCGGACCTGGGGGCCCACGGTGGTGACCGAGTCGTCGTCGGTGACCGGCGGCGCGATGTCGAACTCCTCGTCCGCCATGACGTACGACACGGTCAGGGTGCCGTTCGCGGGGATGGGCCGTACCGCCGTGTCGGTGTACGTGGTCCCCGCCTCGACCCCGAAGCTCTCGAAGACCTTCGCGGGCTGGACGACGTAGTTGCGGCAGGCGTCGATCTCCTCGGTGAGGGTGAGCGAGGCGATCTCCCGCACCGAGGTGAGGGAGAGGTCCGCCTTCGTGGGCGTGGTGCGGAAGCGGGTGTGGTTGCGCCAGCGGAAGATGCCCCGCTCGTCGAACTCGGCCGTCGACATGGCGGCCTTGGCGATCTGCCCGATGACCTCCCACTGCGATCCGGAGACCCGGGGCACCGCATGCAACGGCAGGATCACGTCGTCGAGTTCGGCGGCCTTGGTCCAGGTGCCGGTCTGCGCGAACTCCGTCTGCGAGGGGAAGGCGCCTAGCCCGCTGGTGAGTTGTACGCCCTCCACGGCCACGCCGGTGACGAGCCTCAACTCGCTGAGTTCCGCGGCCGGTTGGATGCCGTACTCGTGGCTGATCAGGTACGGCGCCCACTCCAGGACCGTGCCGTCCGGGCCGGTCAGCCGGGGCTGCACGGTGGGGTAGACGGTGTTGCCGGAGCTCACGCAGTCGAAGTAGGCGCCGATGTGCCAGACACCCTTGAGGGCCTGGAGGGAGGTCCAGTCCAGGAAGACGTTGAGGAAGGAGCCGTTCGTCGTGCCCGAGCCCATCTGGACCCGGCCGGTGGCGAAGTTGACCTCCATCGAGAGGGTGCCGCTGGTACCGCCGGTGCGGTCCAGGACCAGCTCCATCCGGAAGACGTCGCCCGAGCCGATGCCGCAGTTCACCCAGGCCTCGGCGAACAGCCGGCTGCCCGGGACGGTCACCCGGGAGCGCGGGTACCAACTCGCCGTGACGCCGGTGGACTTCGGCAGCAGGGCGATCTCGTGCGGGGCGCCGTCCCGGGTCCAGGTGTAGTCGGCCGGGGCGGGTAGGGCCTGCGGCTGGCCGTACGGCGTGGCGAAACCGCCGTGCAGGGAGGCGTGCACGAGGGTGAGCGGCTGCCCGGCGACGAACTCCGGGTAGCGGGGCGGCGGGGCGGAGTGGACACCGGCCTGGCGCAGCAGTTCGTCCACGCACCAGGTCGCGGAGGCGACGGGACGGCCGAGGCGGAAACCGGCGTACGGCTTCGGCAGCAGCGCCGGTCCGCGCAGCCGTTCGGCACCGTCCAGGGCGGTGATCTGCACGGTGTCCGAACCGGCCTGTGCGGAACGGGATCTGACGGTGCCCCGGAAGGCGGGCAGGGGTGTCGTGCCGACCCCGCCCTGGTGCACCACGGACTGTCCGGGACGGGCGATGTCGCCGGTGCCGCGGAGCGCCCAGGGGGCGTACAGCTCGGGTGCCGACACACCGCCCGTGCCCGACAGCTGGACCTGGAGCTGGGCCGCGGACGATCCGGAGAACGCCCGCATCGCGGCGGGCAGATCGGTCGCGTACGACCGCTCTACCTGCCAGGACTGCACTTGCGCGGAGACGTCCTTGCCGCCGAGCCGGGTGGTGTGCGCGGTGGTGCGTTCGCCGGCGGCGAGCGCGGACTCGGTGCTGTCGTCAGCCTGCTGCACTGGACACCTCCACGAGGTCGAGGCCGATGGAGCGGTAGGGGAGGGGGCGGCCGGGAGCGTCGGTGTAGGCGGTGACGGACATCGGGGGCAGGCCGTCGCCGGGGATGCCGTTCTCGGCCGTGCCGCCGTAGGTGAGGCAGGCGCCCGCGAGCGAGTACGTGCCGATCGCGCCGGGCATGGAGTACGGGGTCAGAGAGCAGGCTCCGGCCGGGGCGGTGGCCGTGAGGACGCTGCCGGTCACCCCGGTCGTGGACAGCGCGGCGCCGGTGCTGTCCCGCCAGGTGATCTGCACGGTCTGGGCGCCGACGCCGGTGAAGGACGCCGGGGGCCTGAAGGAGACCACGATGCCGGGGGCGACGGGGAAGCGGCCGTCGGGCCAGCGCGCGCTGCACCAGGCGGCCTTGCCGGCCGCGTCGGTGGAGTTGAGGACGTAGTCGCCGGCGGCCGTCGCGGTGATGGACCCGGAGCCGTTGCCCAGATACCACTGGACCATCGGCATTCCGGGATCGCGGCGGCCCAGAGCCTGCTGGGGGTCGAGCAGATTGCCGGCGGCGGGGTCGACGACGGCGACGGGCCGGCCGCTGTCGACGCGGCGGGCGATGCGGTCGAGGGCACGGGCGTGGGCGGGGGCGAGGAGGTCCCAGGCGAGTTTGAGGCGGCGTACGGGGGCGAGGTTGCGGGTGAGGGTGACCCGGCCGCCGAGCGATCTGAACTCACTGGTGCCGAGGTCGGCGGTGCGGTCGAAGGACTTGGCGGCCTGGTCGATCTCGACCATGGCCCCGGGTGGGCCGATCCAGAGGTTTCCCATGCGAGCTCCTGGGGTGGGCGGCGGTTCGCGGGCGCTGCGGATGTCGCGGGCGCTGTCGGCGTTGCGGGCGTTGCGGGCATGAAAAAGGCCGACGGGTGTGCCGTCGGCTTCGAAGTGCGGTGCCGGTGTTACCGCCGGGCGAGTTGCCGCTGGCCCAGGAACACGGCGCGGGCGATCTCCTGGGAGTCGACCTGGACGACGACGGGGCGGTCGGCGAGTTTCTCCACGGCCGAGGTCAGGGTGCGCAGGCCGCCGCCGTGGCCGAGCATCCGCTCCAGCTTGGACAGCGGGATGACGGCCTCGTGTTCGCCGGCCTCGCCGAGCAGGGCGAGGGTGCCGCCGTTGCGGGCCTGGACGACGCCGCCGGCCGCGAGGTGGGGGACCGGGACGTGCAGGGAGGGGAAGGAGAAGCCGCGGCCGCCGTACTTGGGGACCCAGTCGGGGATGCTGATCCGGATCCCGGCGAGGATCCCGAAGAGGGCGTTGAGGGCGTGGGCGAGGCCGGTCCAGGGGGTCAGCATGGCGTTGCCGAGGCCCCTGAGCAGCGGTCCGGCGTTCCTGACCAGCGAGCCGACGGCGCTGCCGATGTGCTTCATCGCGATCTCGACGCCCTTGCGCAGCAGGGCGGTGACCTTGTCCATGTTGATGAACTGGGAGATCAGCGGCGCCAGCAGGGTCATCACGAGCCCGAACGGGCTGGCCGCCATGGCCAGGTTCAGCCCCTTCTGCGCGAGCGAGGCGCCCTTGAGGCCCTTGCCGAGACCGCCCATGGACTTGCCGCCCTTGTCGGCGTTCTTGGCGGCCTTGCCGACGGACTTCTCGACAGCGTCGGCCTGGTTCTTGACGCTCTTCAGTTCACCCTGGGCGCCCTTGGCGGCGGACTTCAGCTTGTCGAAGGACGACTTCAGCTTGTCGGTGCCGGTACGGGTCTTGCCGAGCGCCGACTCGGCGTTCGTCAGGCCGCCGCGCATCGTGCGCACGGCACTGTCGCTCTGGGTGGCCGCGGTGCGGATGGCTCCCACCGAGCGGGACATCGATTCGGCGCTGCTCTTCGTTCTGCTCATGGCCGTGCCGGCACTGGTGAGCGAGCCACGCAGGGTGTTCAGCCTGGCTTCCACTCCCGCGACGGCCTGTTTGAGATCCATGTATGCCTCGATTCATTCGACAGCGGCTGTTCGGCGGCGGATATCAGATTCCCGCGAGCGCGTTGCTCAGTCCGGTCACGGAATTCCTGAGCTTGTTGTACTCCTCGCGCTTGTTCTTGGTGGGCTCGAAGCGTGCGTCCTTACCGGCGGACCGGAGTGTGTCCTTGAGTACGCGAACCTCGCGGGCGGCATGGTTGGCGGTCCGCTGTGCCTTTTCTATCTCCGTGTTCTTCCCCTTCTCCAGGAATGTCTCGCGGAGTTTCAGCATCAGTTTTTCCTCGGTCTTCGCCTTCTTCTCGTCCTCGACGCTCTTGACCCAGCTCCAGGTCACCTTCTGGTTTCCCCGGAAGGTGATGCCCTTCTCGTCGATCTTCCACAGGCTCATGTCGACCTTGAGGATCTGGGCGGACACGGTGACTGCGGAAAGGGCCACCTTGAGCCCGTCGATGTCGGCCTTGAGGCCGGGTACGGCGTCGCTGAAGCGCTTGACCTCCTTCTTCACGACGCCCATGTCGTTGAGGAGGGACGGGACGTGACTCGCCATTCTCGCGATGTCGTTCCCTATTTCCTTGACGTCGATTCCCATGCTGACCTCCAGCGGAGTTATTGCGACTGCGGCCGCGGCCGCGGTACCGTTCGGCCGTGACCCTTGACAGAGTTGATTCTCCCGCCCCTGGGCCGAGAGCCGGTAAAGGGCGAATTGCCATGATTCTGGCGGCCCGGCGTGGAGGAGTGCGCAGGAAATCCGCCAGGGTGGTGCTCGCTTTTTCCGGGGCTTCGCGGTTCGCCTTCGAGACCGGAATGACGGCTGATGTGGTACGCCGTACCGCCGCCCTGGGTGCCTTTCTGTCCGACACCTCGGAGGTGGATGCCTGGATATACACCTCCCAGGCCCACCGGCTGCCGCCCTTCAAGCCGGCGGAGGCGTCCGGGTGGATCCGGGACTGGGCGGTGCTGCCGAAGGATCCCCTCTTCACCGAGGACGCGGTGCCGGGCAACCCGCTCGCACGGCATGCGCGGGAGTACGGCCTCGGCCGCGAGGGAGGGGATGTGGACGCGGCGGTCCGCGACATCGCGCGGAGCATCCCCCGGGACGGTGTCCCCACCCTGGTGCTCTTCCATCTGTGGGGCGCCCACATCGAGGGAACGGCCCTGGCCGACCGGCTGCGGGCGACGGCGGACGCCAACGTCTTCTGGCAGTTCCTCGCGGAGAACAGCCCCGGCGACGAGGTGCAGACCCTCCTCGGGCGGCTGCCCGGCGAGGCACCGGACATCAGGAACGTCCATCTCTACACCGGGTGGGAGGAGCTCGAAGGCACCCCCGACTACTTCTTCTACCGGGGTGTCCTCAAAGCCTTCATGCGCTGGCGCCGGTCGGTATGACCGTCGGGCTGGAGACCTCGACGAGGTCGAGGCCGATGGAGCGGTAGGGGAGGGGGCGGCCGGGGGTGTCGGTGTAGGCGGTGACGGACATCGGGGGGAGGCCGTCGCCGGGGATGCCGTTCTCCGCGATGCCGCCGTACGTGAGGCAGGCGCCGGCGAGGGAGTAGCTGCCGGCGGTGCCGGGCTTGGCGGTCGGGGTGATGTAGGCGGCGCCGGCCGGGACGGTGCCGGTGACCAGGGCGCCGGTGGCCGTTGCCGAACTCAGGTACGTGCCGTCGGCCTTCTTGAAGTCGATGCCCACGCCGGCCGTGCCGAGCGCGGCGATCGCGGTCGGGGCGCGGAAGGAGACCTGCAGGCCGGGGGAGACCGGGAAGGGGCCGACGGTGCCGACGCAGCGCCAGCCCACCGAGCCGGTGGTGTCGGCCGCGGTGAAGCGGAAGGTGCCGGGCGCGGCGGCGTCGGGCGCGACCGCTCCGGTCGTCACCGCGAACCACTGGGCGAGGCCGGTGATTCCGGTGGCGCCCGCGACGCCGAGGCCGGCGGCCTGGGCGGGGGTCAGGACGTTGCCGGCGGCCGGGTCGACGACGAACACCGGGCCCGGGCGGTCGACGCGGCGGGCGATGCGGTCCAGGGCGCGGGCGTGCGCGGGGGCGAGCAGGTCCCAGGCCAGTTTCAGCCGTCGTACCGGGGTGAGCGTGCGGGTGAGGGTGACCCTGCCGCCGATGGACCGGTACTCGCTGATTCCGAGGTCGGCGGTGCGGTCGAAGGACTTGGCGGCCTGGTCGATCTCGACCATGGCGCCCGGTGGGCCGATCCAGAGGTTTCCCATGGCGCTGACTCCTGGGGTGCGGGCAGGAAAGAGGCCGACGGCGGTGCCGTCGGCCTGGGGGAATCGGGTGCGGTCCGGGTGAGCGGCTGTCAGGACGGATCGTCGTGCGGGTGAGGTCGTGCCGAGGAGGAGGTCGAGGAGTGCGGGAAGGGGAGGACCGTGGCGTCCGTGGCGCGGGGGTGGACCGGGGCCTGGGGCGGGGGCTGCGTTCTGCGGCGCTCCTCGTGTTCGACCCGGTCCCGCCAGCCCGCCGCGTACGCCTTGAACTCGCGGTTCTCGATGTCCGTGCGGGTCGTGACCACGAGGTCCGGCGGAAGGGGGCGGCCCCTGAAGCGTGCGGAGAGCGCGTGGCGCAGTTGGGCCATGGCCTCGGTCTCCGCCTCGGCCTGTGCGGACTCGGCCCGCCTCGTGTCGTCGTCCCTGGTCAATGAAGCCCCCCATCGCTTCGTACCGCCCGGCTCTCCATGATGTTCTATTCGAACACCTGAGCGATAACTGTTCGAAGGATAGCGCACGCCCCTGTGATCGAGAGGGGAAACGGAAGCGGTTTCAGGCCACCTCGTAGGAGCCGCCGATCCGGATCACGCTGCCGCTCGCCCAGGCCACGCCGAGGATGCCCGAGCTGCCGATCTGGCCCAGGTCGGGGGAGGTGGTCGAGGTCGGGCCCCACAGGGTGTAGGTCGTCGCGTTCGAGGACGCCGTGGGCTGGCAGCTGATCAGGCCCCGGACGTTGGTGGAGGTCGCGATGCCCTGGAACTGCGGCAGACCGCCCAGCGCGCCGGCCGGGACCGGGAAGCCGAAGGTGTAGTTGCCGCTGCCGAAGGTCGTCGTGGAGCCCGCGGTGAACAGGGCCGTGAAGTGGCAGACCTTGCCGACGATCGCGTACTTCCCGGTCAGCGTGCCGTTGCCGAGCGCGGGCGCCGTCGTCGCGGCGGCCCAGGCCGGGGTGTACGTGGTCCAGGCGCCCATCGCGACCCACGCGGAGCCGGTGTGGTAACTGAGCGTCCCGGGTGTCGTCAGCCAGGCGACCATGCCGGCCACCGGTGTCGTGATCTTCGTGTCCCGGTCGGCCGCCGTCGCGTACCGCAGGATCGTCCGGCCGTCGATGCCCTCGGCGAGGGACTGGAGGTGGAGCGGGAGGTTCGCCACGTCGGTGGGCTCGGGATAAGGGAGTGTGTTGAGCGGGGTGTAGAGGGTCATGGTGCGTCGCTCCTGGCGAGAGGTCGGGCCCGGCGAGCGGTCAGGTGAAGAACTGGGCGAGTTCGGCCGCGGTGGGGTTGCGGTGGTTGCGGACGGGTGGGGTGCGGGGCGGACCGGCGGGTTCCGTTTCCGGTGAGCTCAAGCCCGGCTCCGACCCCGACCCCGGCTCCGAGCCCGCCCCCGGCCTCGGCACCGGCTTCGGGTAGTCCAGCGGCTCCGCGTCCTCGTCCCGGTTGACGGTCGCGAACATCCAGTTGGCCTCGGCGAGCTGGTCGACGGCCGCGGCGAGCAGATAGTCGGTGACCGACCACTGCGCCGCCTCGCCGTGCAGGGCGTCGAGGGTCGCGCTGTCGCGTGGCAGGTGCTTGACCAGCACCGCGAGCCGGCGGGAGGAGAGCCGGCCGCGGTACCAGTCGAGCAGGTCCACGCCGTAGTGGCGGAGCAGGTCCGCCTCAAGGGCCTCGGCGTGTTCGTCCACGAACGCGCCGAGGCTCAGCCTTCCCCCAGGCCGAGCCCCGTCTCCTTGCCGTAGGCCTCCAGGATCGCGGCGATGTCCTGCATGGTGACCTCGTGCCCGTCGAAGCGTTCGAACTGGCCCTCGCCCAGCAGGACGCGCAGCAGCCCGTCCACGTCGTTGTCGTCGAGCTCGCGCAGTGCGCGGGCGGTCCTGCGGGTCAGTTCGGTGGGGAGCGTGAACGTGTCCCCGTCGAGGGTGAAGGACCAGCTACGGCCGAGGGCCTCCTGGCGCTGGGCGCGGGCGGCGGAGACGTCGAAACTCGCCATCGGGGCAACTCCTTGCTGAAGAACGATGAAGAACAGGGGATGGGGAAGAAGGGGGGGGGCGGTCCGTACCGCCCCCCCTCGGATCGGACGGAGGATCAGGCGGCGTACGCCGGGTCCTTCATCAGGAAGGTCGCCAGCGGCTTGGTGTCGTCGACCGCCAGCGCGGTGAAGGTGACGCCGAGCTTGACCGAGGCCGTGCGGGTCAGCGACAGCTCCTCGGTGTCGGTGACCTGGCCGCGCGGGAGGACGAAGCGGTACGTGATGGCGCTGCCGTCGGTGAACTCGATGCCCAGCGCCTTCTCGTTGAACTTCGGGTTGGAGGCGAGCTCGTACTTGTAGATGCCCGAGCCGGTGGCGGTCTCGGTGAGGGCGTCACCCCCCATGAAGAACGGCAGGGTGTCCTCGTTGAGCTGGAGCAGCTGGAACTTCACGGTCAGGTCGCGGTCCGAGTAGATGAACCGGGCCGGGGACACCGACTGCCAGGTCTCGACCGGGTCGAGCTTGTCCTTCTTGGACAGCTTGATGCCGTCCGTCGAGGTGTAGCCGAGGTCCTTCCAGGCCGCCGCCCACGCGGCGGTGGTGTCGGTCGGCGCGGCCGTGCCGACCGGGGCGACCAGGATGCGGCCGGTACCGGCGACGCGGATCTCGTTGGCGTTGTTGCCTGCCATGGGTGACTCCTTGTGAGTGGTGGGTCGTCGAGAGGTGCCGTGATACGGCGAAGGCCCCGCCGTTTCTCGAACGGGCAGGGCCTGATCAGGGGGAACGCGCGGGGCGCTCAGGCGGGGCGGATGTGCAGCCGCACCGTGGAGAGGTAGCGGTTCGCGGCGGCCCGGTTCCAGTCGGGCAGCCAGCGCGGTCCGTCGGCCTCGACGACATCGGAGACGTACGCCGTTCCGTACGACGTCCCGCGCAGCGCGAGCAGCGCCGAGCGGACCGTGAGGGCGAGCGTGTGGGCGCCGGTCTTGGTCGGGCCGTACACCTCGAAGTCGACGAGGGGCTGGTCCAGGTGCTGGTCGTCGATCCAGGCCCCGCCGGAACGGGAGACCAGGACGACCGGCTGGGTGCCGTCGAATCCGGTGGGCGGGACGTTGTCCACCGTCGCGGCGGCGAGTTCGGTGCAGTCGGTCAGGAAGTCGACGACGAGTCGCTCGACATCCGGGAAGGTGACCGTCGGATCGGCCACGTGTGGCTCCCTTCGTGGCGGGGCGGGCATACGGAACGGCGGGGCCGTCACCCGGTGTCGGGCGCAGCTCCGCCGCTGCACCAACTGTGACACGTTGCGAGCGCGCACGCAACTATTTGGGCTGCGGGGTCGTGCTGTCTTTGCATCGGCGCAGGTCGGACGGGTGGGGGCGGTTCGGAATCGGCGGGGTGCGGGCGTCGCGGGAGAACGCGGGAGGCGCGCCGCACGGACGCGGGAGCCCGGGGTGTGCCCGGGCCGGGCGGTCGGCCGGGTGTGAGGCCGGTGGCGGAACCGGTGGCGGAACCGGTGGGGAGACCGGCGGGGAGCCGGGTGTCGGACCGGCGGTGAGTCGAGTCCGTCGGGCGCGGTCGGCGAAGAGGCGTCCGCGCGGGCTGCGGGCAGGGCGAGTCCCGCCGCCACGGTGTCCGCTCGATCGGCTGATCGGCGTGGGGGAAGAGTGCGGTGCGGGCGGCTCGGAGGGGGACGGTGTGCGTACGGCCCCGCGCGGCTGCCGGCCGGGGCAGGTCAGTCGGAGGTCGGTGTGGTTCCCGTTGCCGCTTCCAGTGGGGGCTGGCCGGGTGCGGTCCCGGGGGTGGTCGGGAGGAACTGCTCGACCACCCTGACGAACATCTCCCGTCGGTCGGCCGGTACGCCGAGCAGGTCGGCGACCTCCTCCGGCGTGGGGCGGCGGCCGGGCTCGGTGCCGGGGGAAGGTGACGGGGCGCCGGGGTCGGTCAGTTCCTCGGCGGTCAGGCGGCCGGAGCGGATGAGCATGTCGCGGACCGGGACGCCCAGGACGCGGGCGAGCCTGCGGGTGGTCTCGAGGTCCGGCATGCTCTGACGCTGCAGCAGGCGGGTGACGGCGGCGCGGTGGACGCCGGCCTCGTCCGCGATACGGGACTTGCCGCCGCCGCGCGGACTGTCGATGTCGTAACCGCGGTCGCGCATCAGGTCCTCGACCCAAGCGGCGAACACTTCCAGATCCTGACTGGTCATCTGAGGGCTCGCTTCCTTTTTGGTGCGGCAAGTCTAGCTTGCTCGCGCGCAACAAATTACGTGCTCGCGCGCAAGCACAAGGGAAGAGTTTGGTGAAGGGGTCGCCGGCATGCCTGTTCGGCATATTTGTTGCGAGCGCGCACGCAATCTGTAAGTCTGGACGGCGCTTGTTTCCCATCCGCCACACCGGAACCGCACTGGGAGGCCCCGTGCCCGACCCCTCCGCCACCGCCGACACCTCCGCCCCCGACGACGCCGCCCTGTGGATCGCGACGCTCCTGCGCCAGTTCCCCGAACTCGCCACCGAGCTCGCCCCCGGCCGCACCGCTCCGGCCCACCGCCCCGCCGGACCCGGTCCCGCCCCCGGGCACCACGCGGCCCCGCTGCGGCTGCACATCTCCGACACCATCCGGGACATCACCGACGGGGTGGTCGAGCTGGAGGAGGCGGTGCGCGAGCGGCTCGGACTGGGGCGGCCCCGCCGGGCGACCGTGCCCGAGCGGCTGCGCCGTATCGCCGCGCTGTTCGACTCCATCGCCGCGGACCCCGTGCTCGCCGCCCATGTGAGGAACGAGACCCGGCGGATGGCCCGGCGCTGCGCCCGCGCGCTGGGTGACACCGAGACCGTCGTACGGGTCTCCGGGCGCTGCCCCTGGTGCGATTCCGTCTCGCTGCGGGCCTTCCCGGACCGCGCGGCCGTCCTCTGCGTCAACCCGGCCTGCCGCTGCTCGGCCGCGGACTGCGCCTGCCACGACGACCCCGCCTACCGGCACACCTGGAACGAGGGGGAGTGGAGCCGCCGGTGAGCGCCGACCTGCCGACCCTGATTCCGGGACCGCTCGCCGCCCAGGAGGCCGGCGTGGCGCCCGCGACCATCCGCAAGTGGGTCCAGCTCGGCCGTCTCGCCCCCGTCGGCCGGGCCGGACGCGCCCAGCTCTTCCGGCTGGAGGACGTGTTCGCGGCCGAGCGGGCGACCCGTGGGGCCCGGGCGCGGAACCGCTGACCCGTGGCGCGCGCCGACGCGGTCTGTGCCGGGAATGCCGGTTCGGCGCATCATGGAGGGACTCGGGGGGATCCGGGGAGGTACTCCGTGTCGCAACCGTCGTGGCAGTCGTGGGAGCACAAGGACCAGTCGTCGCCGGGCGACGGCGTTCCGGGCGAGCGGTGGGGGAGAGCTGTGCCGCAGCCCTGGCAGGGCGCGGCGGGCGCCCCCGTCCCGCAGCCGTGGCACGGCGGCCGCAGCACCGGCGCCATGCTCGCCTCGCACGCCGACCGGGAGCGCGCCGTCGACGTGCTGCGGGCCGGGTTCGGGGAGGGGCGGCTGGAGAAGGGGGAGTTCGACGAGCGGGTGGAGCGGGCGTACGGGGCCCGTACGGTGGGGGAGCTGGCGCTGCTCGTCGGTGACCTGCCGCTGGGCCCCGTACCGCAGCCGGCGCCCCTGACCGCCGTACCGCGGACGTTTCTGCCCGCGCCCCCGCCCCGTACGAACGGAAAGGCCGTCGGAGCCGTGGTGTGCGGGCTGCTGTGTGTGCCGACGCTGGGGTTCACCGGGGTTCCGGCGGTCATCCTCGGACACGCGGCGCGCTCGGAGATGCAGCGGACCGGGGAGCGCGGCGACGGGCTCGCGCTGACCGGGCTGGTGCTCGGGTGGCTGTCCACCGCGTTCTGGGTGGCCGTCCTGACGGCGCTGGTCATCGCGGGAATGTGAAAAGGAAGATCCACTACGGCGTTGGGGCTTGACACGCCGTGCATAACGATGCAGCCCGGGTCCATTTGTTTTGACCGCAGCGAATGAGCTGGGTACGCTCAGACCTTGTGCCTGGGGTGTGCCCTGGCCCTCGTGCGTGCCTACACACCGCACCGGGGCCGTGCGCGGCCACCGCAATCTGTGCAGTTTTCGCCTCGCGGCGGGGATCCGCCGGATTCGACACACCCGACCGCGTGGGTCGGCGACGTTCCAGGTTAGCTTCACCATTCGGCACACAGAAACCGGAGAAGTAGTGCCTACGATCCAGCAGCTGGTCCGCAAGGGCCGGCAGGACAAGGTCGAGAAGAACAAGACGCCCGCACTCGAGGGTTCCCCTCAGCGCCGCGGCGTCTGCACGCGTGTGTTCACGACCACCCCGAAGAAGCCGAACTCGGCCCTGCGTAAGGTCGCGCGTGTGCGTCTGACCAGCGGGATCGAGGTCACCGCTTACATTCCGGGTGAGGGACACAACCTGCAGGAGCACTCCATCGTGCTCGTGCGTGGTGGCCGTGTGAAGGACCTGCCGGGTGTTCGCTACAAGATCATCCGCGGTTCCCTTGACACCCAGGGTGTGAAGAACCGCAAGCAGGCCCGCAGCCGCTACGGCGCCAAGAAGGAGAAGTAAGAATGCCTCGTAAGGGCCCCGCCCCGAAGCGCCCGGTCATCATCGACCCGGTCTACGGTTCTCCTCTTGTCACGTCGCTCATCAACAAGGTGCTGCTGAACGGCAAGCGCTCCACCGCCGAGCGCATCGTCTACGGCGCCATGGAGGGCCTCCGCGAGAAGACGGGCAACGACCCGATCATCACGCTGAAGCGCGCTCTGGAGAACATCAAGCCGACCCTCGAGGTCAAGTCCCGCCGTGTCGGTGGTGCGACGTACCAGGTCCCGATCGAGGTCAAGCCCGGTCGTGCCAACACGCTCGCGCTGCGCTGGCTGGTCGGTTACTCCCGCGCCCGTCGCGAGAAGACCATGACCGAGCGTCTGCTCAACGAGCTTCTCGACGCTTCGAACGGCCTCGGTGCGGCCGTCAAGAAGCGCGAGGACACGCACAAGATGGCCGAGTCCAACAAGGCCTTCGCGCACTACCGCTGGTAGTCGCAGTCCACATCGAGACCGAGAGAAGACTGAAGCCTTATGGCTACCACTTCGCTTGACCTGGCCAAGGTCCGCAACATCGGGATCATGGCCCACATCGACGCGGGCAAGACGACCACCACCGAGCGGATCCTGTTCTACACCGGCGTTTCGTACAAGATCGGTGAGGTCCACGACGGCGCTGCCACCATGGACTGGATGGAGCAGGAGCAGGAGCGTGGCATCACGATCACCTCTGCTGCCACCACCTGTCACTGGCCGCTGGAAGACGTCGACCACACCATCAACATCATCGACACGCCGGGCCACGTCGACTTCACCGTCGAGGTGGAGCGTTCCCTTCGTGTGCTCGACGGTGCCGTGACGGTGTTCGACGGCGTCGCCGGCGTCGAGCCCCAGTCCGAGACGGTGTGGCGTCAGGCGGACCGCTACGGCGTTCCGCGCATCTGCTTCGTCAACAAGCTCGACCGGACCGGTGCCGAGTTCCACCGCTGCGTCGACATGATCTCTGACCGCCTCGGCGCTCAGCCGATCGTCATGCAGCTCCCGATCGGTGCCGAGGCCGACTTCAAGGGCGTCGTCGACCTGGTCACGATGAAGGCGTTCGTGTGGTCCGCCGAGGCCACCAAGGGCGAGATGTACGACATCGTCGACATCCCGGCCACGCACGCCGAGGCCGCCGAGGAGTACCGCGGCAAGCTCGTCGAGACCGTCGCCGAGAACGACGAAGAGATCATGGAGCTGTACCTGGAGGGCGAGGAGCCCTCCGTGGAGCAGCTGTACGCCGCGATCCGTCGTATCACCATCGCGTCCGGCAAGTCCAAGGACACCACGGTCACCCCGGTGTTCTGCGGTACCGCGTTCAAGAACAAGGGCGTCCAGCCCCTGCTCGACGCGGTCGTGCGCTACCTCCCCTCCCCCCTGGACGTCGAGGCCATCGAGGGTCACGACGTGAAGGACCCGGAGGTCGTGGTCAAGCGCAAGCCGTCCGAGGACGAGCCGCTGTCCGCGCTGGCGTTCAAGATCATGAGCGACCCGCACCTCGGCAAGCTCACCTTCGTCCGGGTCTACTCGGGCCGCCTGGAGTCGGGCTCCTCTGTCCTGAACTCCGTGAAGGGCAAGAAGGAGCGCATCGGCAAGATCTACCGCATGCACGCGAACAAGCGTGAGGAGATCGACGCGGTGGGCGCCGGCGACATCATCGCCGTGATGGGTCTGAAGCAGACCACGACCGGTGAGACGCTGTGCGACGACAAGGCCCCGGTGATCCTGGAGTCCATGGACTTCCCGGCGCCGGTCATCCAGGTCGCCATCGAGCCGAAGTCCAAGGGCGACCAGGAGAAGCTGGGTGTCGCCATCCAGCGTCTCGCGGAGGAGGACCCCTCCTTCCAGGTCCACTCGGACGAGGAGACGGGCCAGACCATCATCGGTGGTATGGGCGAGCTGCACCTCGAGGTGCTGGTCGACCGTATGCGCCGTGAGTTCAAGGTCGAGGCCAACGTCGGCAAGCCGCAGGTCGCGTACCGCGAGACGATCCGCAAGGCCGTCGAGCGCGTGGACTACACCCACAAGAAGCAGACCGGTGGTACCGGTCAGTTCGCCAAGGTGCAGATCGCGATCGAGCCGATCGAGGGCGGCGACGCCTCGTACGAGTTCGTGAACAAGGTGACCGGTGGCCGTATCCCGAAGGAGTACATCCCTTCGGTGGACGCCGGTGCGCAGGAGGCCATGCAGTTCGGCATCCTCGCGGGCTACGAGATGACCGGCGTGCGCGTCACGCTGATCGACGGTGGCTACCACGAGGTCGACTCGTCCGAGCTCGCGTTCAAGATCGCCGGTTCGCAGGCCTTCAAGGAGGCCGCGCGCAAGGCGTCCCCGGTTCTCCTTGAGCCGATGATGGCCGTCGAGGTCACCACGCCCGAGGACTACATGGGTGAGGTCATCGGCGACATCAACTCCCGCCGTGGTCAGATCCAGGCCATGGAGGAGCGGGCCGGTGCCCGCGTCGTGAAGGGCCTCGTGCCCCTCTCGGAGATGTTCGGTTACGTCGGCGACCTGCGCAGCAAGACGTCCGGCCGGGCCAGCTACTCCATGCAGTTCGACTCCTACGCCGAGGTTCCGCGGAACGTCGCCGAGGAGATCATCGCGAAGGCCAAGGGCGAGTAACGCACCGCGTTCCCACGCTTTAGGCTTGACTCCGGAGCCTCAGGGGGCATTCCGCCGCAATAGCGGTCGGACTGCCCCGGGGCCCGGGCTTTCCAGCAAAGATCACCTGGCGCCGATGAAGCAAGGCGTTCCAGAACCACTCCACAGGAGGACCCCGTGGCGAAGGCGAAGTTCGAGCGGACTAAGCCCCACGTCAACATCGGCACCATCGGTCACATCGACCACGGTAAGACGACCCTCACGGCCGCCATTACCAAGGTGCTGCACGACGCGTTTCCGGACCTGAACGAGGCCTCGGCCTTCGACCAGATCGACAAGGCTCCCGAGGAGCGCCAGCGCGGTATCACCATCTCGATCGCGCACGTCGAGTACCAGACCGAGACGCGTCACTACGCCCACGTCGACTGCCCCGGTCACGCGGACTACATCAAGAACATGATCACGGGTGCGGCGCAGATGGACGGCGCCATCCTCGTGGTCGCCGCCACCGACGGCCCGATGCCGCAGACCAAGGAGCACGTGCTCCTGGCCCGCCAGGTCGGCGTTCCGTACATCGTCGTCGCCCTGAACAAGGCCGACATGGTGGACGACGAGGAGATCCTGGAGCTCGTCGAGCTCGAGGTGCGTGAGCTCCTCTCCGAGTACGAGTTCCCGGGCGACGACCTGCCGGTCGTCAAGGTCTCGGCGCTCAAGGCCCTTGAGGGCGACAAGGAGTGGGGCCAGTCCGTCCTCGACCTGATGAAGGCCGTCGACGAGTCGATCCCGCAGCCCGAGCGTGACGTCGACAAGCCGTTCCTGATGCCGATCGAGGACGTCTTCACGATCACCGGTCGTGGCACCGTCGTCACCGGTCGTATCGAGCGTGGTGTCCTCAAGGTCAACGAGACCGTCGACATCATCGGCATCAAGACCGAGAAGACCACCACCACGGTCACCGGCATCGAGATGTTCCGCAAGCTGCTCGACGAGGGCCAGGCCGGTGAGAACGTCGGTCTGCTGCTCCGTGGCATCAAGCGCGAGGACGTCGAGCGCGGCCAGGTCATCATCAAGCCGGGCTCGGTCACCCCGCACACCGAGTTCGAGGCGCAGGCCTACATCCTGTCCAAGGACGAGGGTGGCCGCCACACGCCGTTCTTCAACAACTACCGTCCGCAGTTCTACTTCCGTACGACGGACGTGACCGGCGTCGTGACCCTCCCCGAGGGCACCGAGATGGTCATGCCGGGTGACAACACCGAGATGAAGGTGGAGCTCATCCAGCCCGTCGCCATGGAAGAGGGCCTGAAGTTCGCCATCCGTGAGGGTGGCCGTACGGTGGGCGCCGGCCAGGTCATCAAGATCAACAAGTGATCTCGACCTGACAGCTCTCTGAAGGGGCCCGCACGACTCCGGTCGGGCGGGCCTTTTCGCATGCCCGAGAGCCTCAGATCCGGGCCACGATCTGCCGGACGGGATGCCCGAGTGACTCGCCCACGGCGGCCAGCTCCCGCTCGTCGAACGGCTCCCGGTCCGGATCCCATACGGCGATCTCGAACCGTGCGAAGCCGCACGGCCAGTCGTACTCCAGGGCGTCCAGCGAGGTCGCCGCCCCACTACAGGGGACCGTGACGGCGAGTGTGGTGAAGCCGGTGTCGCAGTGGGTCTCCAGCAGATCGCCGTACCACTCGTGGTCGATCCGGGCGCCGCAGTGCGGGCAGCGGATCCGTGTCAGGTTCGATCCGCAGTCGACGGCGTTGACCGCGTCGTACCAGTCGACGTCGATCTCGGTGTCGAAGCCGCCGTCGCTCTCCGGGGCCAGCCGGGCCAGCAACGCCGCGGCCCGGTCGCCGGCGGCCCGCTCTGGCTGCCAGTGCGGGTCGGTCGGGATGACTGAGTACACGGTGCTGCTCACGGGCGTACTCCGCCTCTTCGGTTGTCCATGGGCGTGATCCTCGGGGCCGGGGAAGCGGAGGGCAATATGCCGGGTGAAGCCTCGGGGAATTCTCGGCGGCGGTGTGGCGAGCGTTGGGGCAAATCCCCCGCTCCCGGGTCCGGATTGTTCTTGTCTGCTCGCTGTGGGGTGGTTGTGACGGCCGTAGCGTAAGACGTTCCGGTGTCGTTGGGGCCCGGGGTTCTCGTGAGGACGGATGGGCAGGGCGTGGCGACGCAGGGGGCGGAGAGCAGTACCTCGATACCCAGACAGGTCGTCGGCGGGTTGCAGCGGCCGTTGCCGCCGCTCGCGGCGCCGCCGCAGGACGTGTCGCCGTCGTCGCGTGCCGTCGTGCGGGAGCGGGGCGGTCGTCGGCTCTACGCCATCGACGGGATCCGGTTGCTTGCCGCGTTGATGGTCGCCGTGCATCACTACGCCGGGACGAACCGGGTGAACCAGCCGGGGAACCTTGTCTGGGACCGGCCGGTGTCGGAGATCATGCCGACCGTGTTCCGGTTCGCGTCCTACGGGTGGATCGGTGTCGAGATCTTCTTCGTGATCAGCGGCTTCGTGATCTGCATGTCCTGCTGGGGGCGTACGCCGCGGCAGTTCTTCACCTCGCGGGTGATCCGGCTCTATCCGGCGTACTGGGTCGCGATCGTGTTCACCACAGCCGTCCTGGTGGCCCTGCCCGGCGTGTGGGACACGCTGCGGACCCGGGACGTCCTGCTCAACTTCACGATGCTCCAGTCCGGTTCGGGCGTGATGAACGTCGACGGCGTCTACTGGACGCTCTGGTCGGAGCTGCGCTTCTACCTGCTCTTCCTGGTCGTGGTCTGGAGCGGTCTGACGTACCGCAAGGTCGTCGTCTTCTGCTGTGTGTGGGGCGCGGCCGCGATGCTCGCGCCGGTCGCGAAACTGCCCCTGCTGGACCTCGTCGCCAACCCGTCCGGCGCCTGGTACTTCATCGCGGGGCTCGCGCTCTATCTGATGCACCGCTTCGGGCAGGACCTGCTGCTGTGGGGCATCCTCGCGATGGCCTGGCTGATGGGGCAGCGGGAGCTGGGCGTCCGCATCGACGAGGTCGAGCACGTCTCCGGGTGGCGGGGGAGCGTGCTGATCTTCACCGTCTTCCTGCTCGCCATGGTCGCCATCGCCCTCGGCGCGACGGACCGCGTCCGGTGGCGGTGGCTGGTGACGGCGGGCGCGCTGACGTACCCGCTCTATCTCATGCACTACGCGGCCGGTACGACCTTCATCAACCGCCTGCGCGACACGATGGACGCCCGCCTCCTGGTCGTCTCCGTGATCGCCGGGTTCATGCTGCTGAGCTGGCTGGTGCACCGGTTCGTGGAGCGGCCGGTGGCGGGGCTGCTGAAGCGCGGGCTGGACACGTCGTTCGCGCGGCTGCGCAACGCGGGCGGCTGAGACGCGTAGAGCGTTCGTGTTTTCTGAGTACGAACGCTCATGCGGGCGGGGGCGGTTGGGCGCTGGGATGGTGCCATGCCGGACAACACACTGGACGACCGCGCACGCGGAGCCTGGGCGGCCCCGCTGATCTCGACCCTGCTCACGCTTCCCGCGTGCCTGGTCGCCTACGCCCGGGCCGACCGCCTCGACGCGAGCCTCGGCCTGGCCTTCCCGGTGCTGCTCGGGGGCCTCGGAGTCGCGCTGTTCCTGCTGGCGGGCAGCTGGGCGATGCCGTGGGAGCGCCACGACTCCGTCCGCCGACGGGGTCTCGCGGTGGCGGCCTTCTGCACGGTGCCGCTGGCGTACGCGGTCTTCGCCGCCCTCATCGACCGGGCGTAGGTCGAGCGAGGGTCATGATCGGGTCATGGGATAGTCTGCCTGCTTCTTTTCGGGCACCACGCCCGCTCCGCGAAAGAGGTGGTAATGACCACTGGCAGACGTACGGCCACCGGGGCCGCGCTCGTGGGGGCGCTGACCCTCACCCTCCTGAACGCCCCGGCGGCCCAGGCCCAGGACACCGGCATCAAGGTGTCCGACATCGTGATCAACAAGGGCAAGCCGATCGTCGTCGGCACCGCGAAGGTGGTCGAGCCGTCGCTCACCTTCACGATCACCCTGCCGTCGGGGTACAGCACGAGCGACCCCTCCCGGTACGACGCGCACCCCTTCCTCTACCGGGGGCGCCTGCCGCAGGATCTGGCCGCCGACTTCGACAACTACATCGGCCCGGGCGGCTACACCTGCTACGAGCAGAGCGCCAGGAAGGCCGAGTGCGAGGGGTCCCTCTACATCGACCCCGACCGGAGTCATGACGAGGTCGACTCCAACAGCGACGCCACCGTCTGGAAGACTGGCGTCTCCCTGCTCCTGTTCAAGGCCAACGGCAACCTCGCGGCCCACGAGCGCGAGACCCGGGCGCTGACCGTCCGGCTCAGGCGGGCGTCGAAACTGACCGTGGACGCCTCGCCGGAGCCGGTCGTCAAGGGCAAGAAGATCACCGTCACCGGCAAGGTCTCCCGGGCGAACTGGGCGACCAAGAAGTACGACGGCTACGGCGGCCGCTCGGTCAGCCTCCAGTTCCGCGAGACGGGCACCAGCACCTTCGTCACCGTCAAGAAGGTCACGTCGAGCAGCACAGGCGCCCTGAAGACCACGGTCACCGCGTCGAAGGACGGGATCTGGCGCTGGTCGTACGGCGGCAACGACACGACGGGCGCGACGACGAGCGGCGGGGACCGCGTCGACGTGCGCTGATCGTACGTACGTTTTCATCCAGCCCCTCCTGGGTTTTGTCCACGCGTGTCCGGGCTTGTCGGCGGCTGCCGCGGGGCAGGGCACGCGGGAGATGTCGGTACGACGGAGGGGCGCGGGATGTCGGTGGACGACGACGCGGTACGGCTGAGGACCGAGGCGGACGAGCCGGGCTGGGAGGTGGATCCGGACGATGCGTGGGGGCTCGCGGTCATCGAGACCGTGGGGCGGCAGTTGAGGCTGCGGCGCGAGGCCGCAGGGTTGCGGGCCGCCGAGTTCGGGGACGCCGTCGGGTACGGCGAGGACATGGTCTACAAGATCGAGAGCGGGCGGCGGATCCCGCGGCAGGAGTATCTGGAGCGGGCCGACGAGACGCTGGGCGCGGAGGGGCTGATCGCGGCCGCGTGGGAGGACGTCAAGAAGGTCCGCTACCCGAAGAAGGTGCGCGACCTCGCCCAGGCGGAGTCCAAGGCGGTCGAGCTCCAGCTCTACGACCCTCTGAACGTCCACGGGCTGCTCCAGACCCCGGAGTACGCCCGCGGCCTGCTGCTGATGCGGCGCCCCGCGTACACCGAGGAGGAGGTCGAGCGCTTCATCGCGGCCCGCCTGGCCCGCAAGGCCGTGTTCGAGCGGGACCCCGCACCCGAGATCAGCTTCGTCCTGGAGGAGTGGACGCTACGACGTCCCCTGGGCGGCCGGGAGTTGCTGCGCCGCCAGCTGCACCACCTCCTGGAGGTGGGGGAGTTGCGGAACGTCGAGCTTCAGGTGATGCCGATGGACCGCGAGGAGCACGCCGGAATCGCCGGCAGCATCGAGGTGCTGAAGTTCGAGGACGGCTCGGCGGTGGGGCGGTCCCCGATCGTCTCCAACGGACGCCCTGTATCCGAGCCGAGGCAGCTCCGTATCCTGGAACTGCGGTATGGGATCATCCGAGCCCAGGCGCTCACTCCGCGTGAGTCGACCGCCTTCATCGAGCATTTGCTGGGGGAGACATGATCCGCAACGCCTCCGAGCCGACGTGGTTCAAGAGCAGCTACAGCAGCAGCAGCGAGGGCGACTCCTGCGTCGAGATCGCCGTCGCGCCCGGCACCGTCCTGGTCCGCGACTCCAAGCAGACGGACGGCCCCCGGCTCGCCCTCCAGCCGGAGACCTGGACCGCCTTCCTCTCCGAGGCCCGTCACCACGACGGCGGTTCGTAGTACCAGGGCGGCCGGGCCGGGTCGGACGCCCTGGCCCGGCAGTCCTCGGTGAGGGGATGGCCGGGGCCGAGGTGACGCTCGCAGTCGTCGAGCAGGGCCCTCAGCAGGTCCGCCGCCTCGTCCCGGTCGCCCAACAGCCCGGTCCACAGGGCCTGTTGATGGCGTCCGGCGAGGGTGAGTTCGTGGTCGTGGCCCAGTGCCCGTGCCGAGTCGTCGACCGTCGCGGTCAGCAACGACTGTGCCTCGGGTAACCGGCCCGTCTCTCCGTGGAGGCCGGCGAGCTGGAGACGGCCGGCGAAGGTCCGCGGGTGGTCGGGGCCGAAGACGAGCGCCCGGACGTGGACGACCTTCGTGAGGATCCGCAGGGCCTCGTCGGTGTCGCCCGACGAGGCCAATGCACCGGCCAGGTTCCAGAGTGCGTAGTGAGTGAAGCGGTCGAGGTCGCCCAGGACGCGGCCGGTGTCGGCCGCGAGATCCCGCCACAGCCGGACCGCCCCGCCGTCGCGCGTCCACACCGTGACTTCGAAACGGGCGAGGAAGGTCAGCGGGTGGTCGGGGCCGAACAGCCGTAGGGCACGCTCCTGGCCGTCGAGGGACAGCGTCAGCGCCTCCTCGGTCCGGCCGAGGGTGCCCGTCCAGCGGGCGACGTTCCGTGCGATGCCGATGGTGGTCGCGTGGTCGTCTCCGTACCGGGCCCGGGCCTCCTCACGCAGGGTGGTGACCAGGTCGAGGGCTTCCTCGGCGTTGCCCGCTCCGCCGCTCCACCAGGCCAGGGACGAACGCAGGGCGATCAGCGTCTCCGGTGCCGTGTCGGGGGGAGCCGTGGCGAGCGTGGTGCGCAGGACCCGGCAAGCCTCCTCGATCTGGAACCGGTCCGCGAGGATCTCCGCCTGGCCGGAGGCCGCGGTGAGGACTCCGCCGTCCAGGGCCCGGGTGAAGGCGTCCAGAGCCGCCGTTGGGCATACATGACCGAGGGCCGCCCAGCCCAGGTCCTCGCACAGGTCCGGATCGGCCGCCGCGATCAGCCGGATCCAGGTGGTCTCGGGGATCGGTGGGGGCGCGGGGTCGGCGCTCACCGCGTCGGGCAGGTAGTCGAAGACGTAGTAGTCGTCCGGCCGGTCCTGGGGGAGGAGCAAGCTGCTCGTGGCGTGCAGCGGGGTCGTGGCCCAGGTCAGCGCCTCGCTCCAGCTCTCCGGGCGGAGCAGCGGGCCGCCGCGCGCGGCCAGGTGGTCTTCGTGGAGCTCGCGCAGGAGCGTGACCGGCAGCGGACGGCTCCATCCCGCCCTACGGGCCTCGACCGCGGCGCTCACCAGCGCGGCCCCGCGGACGTGCCCGCTCTCGGGTGCCCAGGCGTCCTGCCAGGCCGTCAGTAACTGCGGGCCGGCCGCCAGGAACTCGGCGATGCCGTAGCGCTCCGCGCTGTCGACGGCCCGTGCCAGGCGGTCGTCGCGGTGGTGCTCCCGGGCCCGGGCCACCTCCTCGCGGTGCCAGCGGCGGTCGAGCCGGATCTCGTGGGCCGGCCCCAGTACGTCCCGGACCACGCGCGCGCCCAGGGCGTCGCCGGCCTCCCTGGCGTTCGTGAGGCGGGCCCGCTCCTGCGCCCGGATCGTCGCCACGACGACGGAGGTACGGCCGGGGCCGGGGGAGAGGAGCCTGCGCAACAGGGACGGCGTGAGTCCTCCGGCTCCCAGATACCGGTCGACGTCGTCCAGCCAGACGACGGAGGAGTTCTCGCGCCGGACCGCGGCCGCCGCCGCCCGGAGCGCGGAGGGGGCTGAGGGGTCGGGTGAGAGGAAGGCGGCCTCGGGGTGCACCGCGCGGACGGACTCGTAGGCCGCGCGGCTCTTGCCCGCCGTCGACTCGCCGACCACCAGGACGAAGGGGCGGGTGCGCACCGCCTCGTCGATCTCGCCGCTCAGGTCACGGCGGACGAAGGGCGGGACCCGGGCGCCGGGGCTTGAGGCGTCGCCTACCGGGGCGGCCGGATGGACCCCGGCATCGAGGGGATCCAGCAGGTCCCGCACCCGGGGGACGCGGCCGCGGTCGTCGACCAGCAGCTCCTCCCGGAAGGCCAGGGTCTGCCGTACGCCCTCGTCGACGAGCCGCTGTCCGCGCTGGGACAGCAGCGCCCCGACGGTCGCCGCTACGGCGACCAGCGCACCGCCCACCACGCCCGGCAGCGTCCGGACCGCCACCCAGGAGACGACCGACACCCCCGCGGCTCCACCGACGACCAGCCACCAGCCGCCCCCACGGATCCCCCGTGACCCCCACATCCGCATGCAGTTCATGAGAGCACCGCCACGGAGGCCGGTCCACGGTGCCTGCGGGCGACGCGTTCCGCCCGGAAGGGGACTCGTGTTTGACCTGCGTCACTCTCGGGGTATTCTCTCCGGCTCGATTGGCCAGGCCCCTGCCCCGTATGGCAGACTAGCGGGGTTGCTCGGTCGAGTGTTGATGCTGTGCGCCTCCCGCCGGGGGGACCGGAAGCGAGTCCCACAGTACTCGTCGCCCTAACTGCCCATGCGGGCAGCGCTGGGGCGGACGTACGGGAATCTTCCGGGAAGTGCGGTGCGGCACTGGCCAGGCACCCGGTGAACTTCTTTCCCAGGCAAGGGATGTTCGAACAAGGGACATCTGTGTCAGTGAAAGTGCGACACGCCCGACCGCGTGGGTCGGCGGAAGTCGAGGGAACACCGGGTTCCAGAGCTGTAAGAGACAGGACTACGGAGTAGCCATGGCGGGACAGAAGATCCGCATCCGGCTCAAGGCCTACGACCACGAGGTCATCGACTCCTCGGCGAAGAAGATCGTCGAGACGGTGACCCGCACTGGTGCGTCGGTCGCGGGCCCGGTGCCGCTGCCCACTGAGAAGAACGTGTACTGCGTCATCAAGTCGCCGCACAAGTACAAGGACTCGCGCGAGCACTTCGAGATGCGCACGCACAAGCGCCTGATCGACATCCTCGACCCGACCCCCAAGACCGTTGACTCTCTGATGCGACTCGACCTCCCGGCCGGTGTCGACATCGAGATCAAGCTCTGAAGGCCGGTGATCTGAGAATGGCTAAGCAGATCAAGGGCATCCTGGGCGAGAAGCTCGGCATGACGCAGGTGTGGGACGAGAACAACCGTGTTGTTCCGGTCACCGTCGTCAAGGCCGGCCCCAACGTCGTCACCCAGGTCCGCACCAACGACGTCGACGGCTACGAGTCGGTCCAGATCGCCTTCGGCGAGATCGACCCGCGCAAGGTGAACAAGCCCCTCAAGGGCCACTTCGCCAAGGCCGACGTCACGCCCCGCCGTCACCTCGTCGAGATCCGCACCGCGGACGCCTCCGAGTACACGCTGGGCCAGGAGATCTCCGCGGAGGTCTTCGAGGCCGGCGTCAAGGTGGACGTGACCGGCAAGAGCAAGGGCAAGGGCTTCGCCGGTGTCATGAAGCGTCACAACTTCAAGGGCCTCGGCGCCGGTCACGGCACCCAGCGCAAGCACCGCTCTCCCGGCTCCATCGGTGGCTGCGCCACCCCGGGCCGTGTGTTCAAGGGCCTCCGCATGGCGGGTCGCATGGGCAACGAGCGGGTCACCACCCAGAACCTGACCGTTCACGCCGTTGACGCGGAGAAGGGCCTGCTCCTCATCAAGGGCGCGGTTCCTGGTCCGAACGGCGGCCTCGTCCTGGTCCGCACCGCGGCCAAGGGGGCCTGAGGACTATGAGCACCATTGACATTCTGTCGCCCTCCGGCGACACCGCCGGGACCGTCGAGCTCCCGGCCGAGATCTTCGGCGTCGAGAAGGTCAGCATCCCGCTGATCCACCAGGTCGTCGTCGCGCAGCTGGCCGCCGCCCGTCAGGGCACGCACAAGGTCAAGACGCGTGGCGAGGTCCGCGGTGGCGGCAAGAAGCCGTACCGCCAGAAGGGCACCGGCCGCGCCCGTCAGGGTTCGACCCGCGCCCCGCAGTTCGCCGGTGGTGGCGTCGTGCACGGTCCCGTGCCGCGTGACTACTCGCAGCGGACCCCGAAGAAGATGAAGGCCGCGGCCCTGCGCCACGCCCTCACCGACCGGGCCCGCCACAACCGCATCCACGTCGTCTCCGGCGTCATCGAGGGTGAGAACCCGTCGACGAAGGCCGCCAAGACGCTGTTCGGCAAGATCTCGGAGCGCAAGAACCTGCTCCTGGTCGTCGAGCGCGCCGACGAGGCCGCGTGGCTGTCCGCCCGCAACCTGCCCCAGGTCCACATCCTGGAGCCGGGCCAGCTGAACACGTACGACGTTCTCGTCTCGGACGACGTGGTCTTCACCCAGGCCGCTTTCGAGTCCTTCGTGTCCGGCCCGAAGGCCAACGACACCGAAGGGAGCGAGGTCTGATGGCTATCCGTCACCCCTCCATCGCCTCGAAGGCCGCCAAGGCCGCCAAGGCCGCGCGCGTCGCCAAGGCGCGCCGTCACGCCGCCGAGGGCAAGAACACCGTCGTCACCGCGCCCAGCAAGGCGTACACGGACCCCCGTGACGTGCTGCTGAAGCCGGTCGTGTCGGAGAAGAGCTACGCGCTCCTGGACGAGAACAAGTACACGTTCATCGTCGACCCGAACGCCAACAAGACCCAGATCAAGCAGGCCGTCCAGGCGGTCTTCTCGGTCAAGGTCACCGGGGTCAACACGATCAACCGCCAGGGCAAGCGCAAGCGGACCCGCACCGGCTTCGGCCAGCGTGCGGCGACCAAGCGCGCGATCGTGACCCTCGCCGAGGGCGACCGTATCGACATCTTCGGCGGTCCGTCCGCGTAAGCGGGTCGGATCGTCCGATATCGGACGAGGACTGAGAAATGGGAATCCGCAAGTACAAGCCGACTACGCCGGGCCGTCGTGGTTCCAGCGTCGCCGACTTCGTCGAGGTCACGCGGTCCACGCCGGAGAAGTCGCTGGTCCGCCCGCTGCACAGCAAGGGCGGCCGTAACAACGCCGGTCGTGTGACCGTTCGCCACCAGGGTGGCGGACACAAGCGCGCCTACCGTGTCATCGACTTCCGTCGCCATGACAAGGACGGCGTGCCGGCGAAGGTCGCGCACATCGAGTACGACCCCAACCGCACCGCGCGCATCGCGCTGCTGCACTACGCGGACGGCGAGAAGCGCTACATCCTCGCCCCGCGCAACCTGCAGCAGGGTGACCGCGTCGAGAACGGTCCCGGGGCCGACATCAAGCCGGGCAACAACCTGGCGCTCCGCAACATCCCGGTCGGTACCACGATCCACGCGATCGAGATCCGTCCCGGTGGCGGCGCCAAGTTCGCCCGCTCCGCCGGTGCCTCGGTGCAGCTGCTCGCGAAGGAGGGCACCATGGCCCACCTCCGCATGCCCTCCGGTGAGATCCGCCTGGTCGACCAGCGCTGCCGCGCCACGGTCGGCGAGGTCGGCAACGCCGAGCAGAGCAACATCAACTGGGGCAAGGCCGGCCGCAAGCGCTGGCTGGGCGTCCGCCCGACCGTTCGCGGTGTGGCGATGAACCCGGTTGACCACCCCCACGGTGGTGGTGAGGGCAAGACCTCCGGTGGTCGCCACCCGGTCAGCCCCTGGGGTCAGAAGGAGGGTCGTACTCGTTCGCCGAAGAAGGCTTCGAACAAGTACATCGTCCGCCGCCGCAAGACGAACAAGAAGCGCTAGGAGCGGGTTTAGATGCCGCGCAGTCTCAAGAAGGGGCCCTTCGTCGACGACCACCTGATCAAGAAGGTGGACGCCCAGAACGAAGCCGGCACCAAGAACGTCATCAAGACCTGGTCCCGTCGCTCCATGATCGTGCCGGCCATGCTCGGCCACACGCTCGCGGTGCACAACGGCAAGACCCACATCCCGGTGTTCGTCACCGAGTCGATGGTCGGCCACAAGCTCGGCGAGTTCTCGCCGACGCGCACCTTCCGGGGTCACGTCAAGGACGACCGGAAGTCGAAGCGCCGCTAACAGCGGATCGCATTCAGACACGTAAGTAACTGAGAGGGACAACCATGGAAGCCAGGGCCCAGGCGCGGTACATCCGCGTTACGCCCATGAAGGCCCGCCGCGTGGTGGACCTTATCCGTGGCATGGACGCCACGGAGGCTCAGGCTGTTCTGCGATTCGCTCCGCAGGCAGCCTCCGTGCCCGTCGGCAAGGTGCTCGACAGCGCCATCGCCAACGCCGCGCACAACTACGACCACACCGACGCCGACAGCCTCTTCATCTCCGAGGCGTACGTCGACGAGGGTCCGACCCTGAAGCGGTTCCGGCCGCGCGCCCAGGGCCGTGCCTACCGGATCCGCAAGCGGACCAGCCACATCACCGTGGTCGTCAGCAGCAAGGAAGGAACCCGGTAATGGGCCAGAAGGTTAACCCGCATGGGTTCCGGCTCGGTGTCACCACGGACTTCAAGTCCCGGTGGTACGCCGACAAGCTGTACAAGGACTACGTCAAGGAAGACGTCGCCATCCGTCGGATGATGACGTCCGGCATGGAGCGCGCCGGCATCTCGAAGGTGGAGATCGAGCGCACCCGTGACCGTGTGCGTGTGGACATCCACACCGCGCGTCCCGGCATCGTCATCGGCCGCCGTGGCGCCGAGGCCGACCGCATCCGCGGTGACCTCGAGAAGCTCACGGGCAAGCAGGTCCAGCTGAACATCCTCGAGGTCAAGAACCCCGAGACCGACGCTCAGCTGGTCGCCCAGGCCGTCGCCGAGCAGCTCTCCTCCCGCGTCTCCTTCCGCCGCGCCATGCGTAAGAGCATGCAGTCGGCGATGAAGGCCGGCGCCAAGGGCATCAAGATCCAGTGCGGTGGCCGCCTCGGTGGCGCCGAGATGTCCCGCTCGGAGTTCTACCGCGAGGGCCGTGTGCCCCTGCACACGCTCCGCGCGAACGTGGACTACGGCTTCTTCGAGGCCAAGACGACCTTCGGCCGCATCGGCGTGAAGGTCTGGATCTACAAGGGCGACGTCAAGAACATCGCCGAGGTCCGCGCCGAGAACGCCGCTGCCCGTGCCGGCAACCGCCCGGCCCGTGGTGGTGGCGGTGCCGACCGCCCGGCCCGTGGTGGCCGTGGTGGCGAGCGGCGCGGTCGCAAGCCGCAGCAGGCTGCCGGTGCCGAGGCCCCCAAGGCCGAGGCCCCCGCCGCCGCTCCGGCTGAGGCGCCGTCCTCTTCTACTGGCGGAACGGAGGCCTGACCGACATGCTGATCCCCCGTAGGGTCAAGCACCGCAAGCAGCACCACCCGGGGCGCTCCGGCGCCGCCAAGGGTGGCACGACGGTTGCGTTCGGCGAGTACGGCATCCAGGCGCTCACCCCGGCGTATGTGACGAACCGTCAGATCGAGGCCGCTCGTATCGCCATGACGCGTCACATCAAGCGTGGTGGCAAGGTCTGGATCAACATCTACCCGGACCGTCCCCTCACCAAGAAGCCCGCCGAGACCCGCATGGGTTCCGGTAAGGGTTCGCCGGAGTGGTGGATCGCCAACGTCAAGCCCGGACGCGTGATGTTCGAGCTGTCGTACCCCAACGAGAAGATCGCCCGTGAGGCGCTGACCCGTGCGGCCCACAAGCTGCCGATGAAGTGCCGGATCGTCAAGCGCGAGGCAGGTGAAGCGTGATGTCGGCCGGTACCAAGGCGTCCGAGCTGCGCGAGCTGGGCAACGAGGAGCTGCTGAACAAGCTCCGCGAGGCCAAGGAAGAGCTGTTCAACCTCCGCTTCCAGGCGGCGACCGGTCAGCTCGAGAACCACGGTCGGCTCAAGGCCGTCCGTAAGGACATCGCGCGGATCTACACCCTGATGCGTGAGCGCGAGCTGGGCATCGAGACGGTGGAGAGCGCCTGATGAGTGAGAGCAACGTGACTGAGCAGACTGCAGAGGCCCGCGGCTTCCGCAAGACCCGCGAGGGTCTCGTCGTCAGCGACAAGATGGACAAGACCGTCGTCGTCGCCGTCGAGGACCGCGTCAAGCACGCGCTGTACGGCAAGGTCATCCGCCGTACGAACAAGCTCAAGGCGCACGACGAGCAGAACGCCGCCGGCGTCGGCGACCGGGTCCTCCTCGCGGAGACCCGCCCGCTGTCCGCCACGAAGCGGTGGCGCGTCGTCGAGATCCTCGAGAAGGCCAAGTAATTTCCTGCGGGGCATTCCTCGCAGGACAGTTCCGCCAGGCTCGGCAGGGGCTCGACTCCCGTAAGGGATAAGGCCCCTGCCGGGAACCGGCAGACAAACAGGAGATAGACGTGATCCAGCAGGAGTCGCGACTGCGTGTCGCCGACAACACTGGTGCGAAGGAGATCCTTTGCATCCGTGTGCTCGGTGGCTCCGGTCGCCGCTACGCGGGCATCGGTGACGTCATCGTCGCCACCGTCAAGGACGCGATCCCCGGTGGCAACGTGAAGAAGGGTGACGTCGTCAAGGCGGTCATCGTTCGCACCGTCAAGGAGCGCCGCCGTCCGGACGGCTCGTACATCCGCTTCGACGAGAACGCCGCCGTCATTCTGAAGAACGACGGCGACCCTCGCGGCACCCGTATCTTCGGCCCCGTCGGCCGTGAGCTGCGCGAGAAGAAGTTCATGAAGATCATCTCGCTCGCGCCGGAGGTGCTGTAAGCATGAAGATCAAGAAGGGCGACCTGGTCCAGGTCATCACCGGTAAGGACAAGGGCAAGCAGGGCAAGGTCATCGCGGCCTTCCCCCGCGAGGACCGTGTCCTGGTCGAGGGTGTCAACCGGGTCAAGAAGCACACCAAGGCCGGCCCGACCGCTCGCGGTTCGCAGGCCGGCGGCATCGTCACGACCGAGGCCCCGATCCACGTCTCCAACGTCCAGCTGGTCGTGGAGAAGGACGGCAACAAGGTCGTCACGCGTGTCGGTTACCGCTTCGACGACGAGGGCAACAAGATCCGCGTTGCCAAGCGGACGGGTGAGGACATCTGATGGCTACCACCACGACTCCGCGTCTCAAGACGAAGTACCGCGAGGAGATCGCGGGCAAGCTGCGTGACGAGTTCAAGTACGAGAACGTCATGCAGATCCCCGGCCTCGTCAAGATCGTGGTCAACATGGGTGTGGGCGACGCCGCCCGCGACTCCAAGCTGATCGAGGGCGCCATCCGCGACCTCACCACGATCACCGGTCAGAAGCCGGCCGTCACCAAGGCCCGCAAGTCCATCGCGCAGTTCAAGCTGCGTGAGGGCCAGCCGATCGGTGCCCACGTCACGCTCCGTGGCGACCGCATGTGGGAGTTCCTGGACCGCACCCTGTCGCTCGCGCTGCCGCGCATCCGCGACTTCCGTGGTCTGTCCCCCAAGCAGTTCGACGGCCGTGGCAACTACACCTTCGGTCTCACCGAGCAGGTCATGTTCCACGAGATCGACCAGGACAAGATCGACCGTACCCGGGGCATGGACATCACCGTGGTGACCACGGCGACCAACGACGCTGAGGGCCGCGCGCTCCTTCGTCACCTCGGCTTCCCCTTCAAGGAGGCGTGAGCGAGATGGCGAAGAAGGCTCTGATTGCCAAGGCTGCTCGCAAGCCCAAGTTCGGTGTGCGCGCGTACACCCGCTGCCAGCGCTGCGGCCGTCCGCACTCCGTGTACCGCAAGTTCGGTCTGTGCCGCGTGTGCCTTCGTGAGATGGCTCACCGTGGCGAGCTGCCGGGCGTGACCAAGAGCTCCTGGTAATCCCCTAGTTGGGATTACCTGAAGCTCTCGGTAAGCAAAGGGTTTGGTCAGGGGCCCACCCCTTCATGGCTTAGGCTAGGAGGGTTGGGCGCCCTGACGCCCGTACGACTTACTACGCCGTAGGTCCACCGCACCGCACCCGCCTCGTCTCGGATCGAGGAGAGGGATGGGCACCTGGAAACCCCGGCGAGAGAGGCCGAAGGCCAATTCATGACCATGACTGATCCGATCGCAGACATGCTTACGCGTCTGCGGAACGCGAACTCGGCATACCACGACTCCGTGACGATGCCGGCGTCCAAGATCAAGTCTCACATCGCGGAGATCCTCCAGCAGGAGGGCTTCATCACGGGCTGGAAGGTCGAGGACGCCGAGGTCGGCAAGAACCTCGTCCTGGAGCTGAAGTTCGGCCCCAACCGTGAGCGCTCCATCGCGGGCATCAAGCGGATCTCCAAGCCCGGTCTCCGGGTTTACGCGAAGTCCACCTCCCTGCCCAAGGTGCTGGGCGGCCTCGGCGTGGCGATCATCTCCACGTCGCACGGGCTCCTCACCGACAAGCAGGCCGGCAAGAAGGGCGTAGGCGGAGAAGTTCTCGCCTACGTCTGGTAGCGGAAAGGAATCGGAGGAAACAGCTATGTCGCGTATTGGCAAGCTCCCCATCACGGTTCCCGCCGGCGTGGACGTCACCATCGACGGCCAGACGGTCTCGGTCAAGGGCCCCAAGGGCTCGCTGACTCACACCGTCGTGGCGCCGATCGAGATCGCCAAGGGTGAGGACGGCGTGCTGAACGTCACCCGCCCCAACGACGAGCGTCAGAGCAAGGCCCTGCACGGCCTGTCCCGCACGCTGGTGGCGAACATGATCACCGGCGTGACCCAGGGTTACGTGAAGAAGCTCGAGATCAGCGGTGTCGGTTACCGCGTGCAGGCCAAGGGTGCGAACCTCGAGTTCGCGCTCGGCTACAGCCACCCGATCACCGTCGAGGCGCCCGAGGGCATCACCTTCAAGGTGGAGAACCCGACCCGGTTCTCGGTTGAGGGCATCGACAAGCAGAAGGTCGGCGAGGTTGCGGCCAACATCCGCAAGCTGCGCAAGCCCGACCCGTACAAGGCCAAGGGCGTCAAGTACGAGGGCGAAGTCATCCGCCGCAAGGTCGGAAAGGCGGGTAAGTAAGCCATGGCATACGGACAGAAGATCCTCAAGGGCGACGCCTACAAGCGCGCCGCGATCAAGCGCCGCCACATCCGGATCCGTAAGAACATCAACGGAACGGCGGAGCGTCCGCGTCTGGTCGTTACCCGCTCGAACCGCCACATCGTGGCCCAGGTGATCGACGACATCAAGGGTCACACCCTGGCGTCGGCGTCCACCCTGGACACCTCGATCCGCGGTGGCGAGGGCGACAAGTCCGCGCAGGCCAAGCAGGTCGGTGCCCTGGTCGCCGAGCGCGCCAAGGCCGCCGGTGTCGAGGCCGTCGTATTCGACCGTGGTGGCAACCAGTACGCCGGGCGCATCGCCGCCCTGGCGGACGCCGCCCGCGAAGCCGGGCTCAAGTTCTGAGCCGCTCGTAGCTAGCGGAAAGAGAGAGGTAATCCAATGGCTGGACCCCAGCGCCGCGGTGGCGGTGCCGGTGGCGGCGAGCGGCGGGACCGTAAGGGCCGTGACGGTGGCGCAGCCGCCGCCGAGAAGACCGCTTACGTTGAGCGTGTCGTCGCGATCAACCGTGTCGCCAAGGTTGTGAAGGGTGGTCGTCGCTTCAGCTTCACCGCGCTGGTCGTGGTGGGCGACGGTGACGGCACCGTGGGTGTCGGTTACGGCAAGGCCAAGGAGGTGCCGGCCGCCATCGCCAAGGGTGTTGAGGAGGCCAAGAAGCACTTCTTCAAGGTCCCCCGTATCCAGGGCACCATCCCGCACCCCATCCAGGGTGAGAAGGCTGCCGGCGTCGTTCTGCTCAAGCCCGCGTCCCCCGGTACCGGCGTTATCGCCGGTGGTCCGGTGCGCGCCGTGCTCGAGTGCGCCGGTATCCACGACGTGCTGTCGAAGTCGCTCGGCTCCGACAACGCCATCAACATCGTGCACGCGACCGTGGAGGCCCTGAAGGGTCTGCAGCGTCCCGAGGAGATCGCGGCCCGCCGTGGTCTGCCGCTCGAGGACGTCGCCCCCGCGGCTCTTCTCCGTGCGCGTGCCGGGGCGGGTGCGTAATCATGGCGCAGCTCAAGATTACGCAGGTCAAGTCCTACATCGGCAGCAAGCAGAACCACCGTGACACCCTGCGTTCCCTTGGTCTCAAGGGCATCAACACGCAGGTCGTCAAGGAGGACCGCCCCGAGTTCCGCGGCATGGTGCACACCGTCCGCCACCTCGTGACGGTCGAGGAGGTCGACTGATCATGGCGGAGAACAACCCGCTCAAGATCCACAACCTCCGTCCCGCCCCGGGCGCCAAGACCGCCAAGACCCGTGTGGGTCGTGGTGAGGCGTCGAAGGGTAAGACGGCCGGTCGTGGTACCAAGGGCACGAAGGCCCGCTACCAGGTTCCGGAGCGCTTCGAGGGTGGGCAGATGCCCCTCCACATGCGTCTTCCGAAGCTGAAGGGCTTCAAGAACCCGTTCAAGACCGAGTTCCAGGTCGTGAACCTCGACAAGCTGGCCGCGCTCTACCCCGAGGGTGGCGAGGTCACGGTCGAGGGTCTGGTGGCCAAGGGTGCGGTTCGCAAGAACAGCCTCGTCAAGGTCCTCGGCCAGGGCGAGATCTCCGTGGCGCTGCAGGTGACGGTCGACGCCGTCTCCGGCTCCGCCAAGGAGAAGATCACCGCCGCCGGCGGCACCGTCACCGAGCTCGTCTGAACTCAACAGGCGTCTCGATGACTTGAGCGATCCCGACCGGGGATACCCCATGAACGGGGTATCCCCGGTTGGTCGTTCCACAGGGAGCAGTCTCGCCGGTAAGGTAGCCTGCGCTGTTCTTTTCTGTATCCCTCATTCGTCGAACCTCAAGACCGTCACCCTTGACGCAGTAGCGCGGGGGTCGCAGGAGGCACCGTGCTCACCGCGTTCGCCCGGGCGTTCAGGACGCCCGACCTGCGCAAGAAGCTGCTCTTCACGCTCGCCATCATCGTGGTGTACCGGGTCGGTACCCACATCCCGATCCCGGGCGTCGACTACAAGTCCGTCCAGGAGTGCGTGGACCAGGCGTCCGGCAACCAGGGACTCTTCGGTCTGGTCAACATGTTCAGCGGCGGCGCACTGCTGCAGATCACGGTCTTCGCGCTCGGCATCATGCCGTACATCACCGCGAGCATCATTCTCCAGCTGCTGACCGTGGTCATCCCGCGCCTCGAAGCCCTCAAGAAGGAGGGCCAGGCCGGTACGGCGAAGATCACGCAGTACACCCGTTATCTCACGGTGGCCCTCGCCATCCTGCAGGGCACCGGCCTGGTGGCCACCGCCCGCAGCGGCGCCCTCTTCTCCGGCTGCACCGTCGCGTCGAGCATCGTCCCGGACCGCGCGATCTTCACCACGATCGTCATGGTCATCACGATGACCGCCGGTACGGCCGTCGTCATGTGGCTCGGTGAGCTCATCACCGACCGCGGCATCGGCAACGGCATGTCGATCCTGATGTTCATCTCGATCGCCGCCACCTTCCCGTCCGCGCTGTGGGCCATCAAGAAGTCGGGCACCCTGGCCGACGGCTGGATCGAGTTCGGCACCGTCATCCTCGTCGGCCTGGTCATGGTCGGCCTGGTGGTCTTCGTCGAGCAGGCCCAGCGCCGTATCCCGGTGCAGTACGCGAAGCGCATGATCGGCCGCCGTTCCTACGGCGGTACCTCGACGTACATCCCGCTGAAGGTCAACCAGGCCGGTGTGATCCCGGTCATCTTCGCGTCGTCGCTGCTCTACATCCCGGCTCTGATCGCGCAGTTCTCCAGCGGCCAGTCCGGGTGGAAGACGTGGATCGAGCAGAACCTCGTCAAGGGCGACCACCCCATTTACATCAGCATGTACTTCCTGCTGATCGTTTTCTTCGCGTTCTTCTATGTGGCGATCTCCTTCAACCCCGAGGAAGTCGCCGACAACATGAAGAAGTATGGTGGCTTCATCCCGGGCATCCGGGCTGGCCGACCGACCGCTGAGTACCTCTCCTACGTGCTCAACCGGATCACCTGGCCGGGTTCGCTGTACTTGGGTCTGATCGCTCTTGTTCCAACGATGGCGTTGGTCGGCTTCGGGGCAAGCCAGAACTTCCCGTTCGGCGGGACCAGCATCCTGATCATCGTGGGTGTCGGTCTTGAGACGGTGAAGCAGATCGAGAGCCAGCTCCAGCAGCGCAATTACGAAGGGTTCCTCCGCTGATGCGTATCGTCCTCGTCGGGCCGCCGGGTGCCGGCAAGGGAACGCAGGCTGCGTTCCTCGCCAAGAACCTGTCGATCCCGCACATCTCCACGGGCGACCTGTTCCGCGCCAACATCAGCCAGCAGACGGACCTCGGCAAACTCGCGAAGTCCTACATGGACGCGGGCAACCTGGTTCCGGACGAGGTCACCATCGGGATGGCCAAGGACCGCATGGAGCAGCCGGACGCCGAGGGCGGCTTCCTGCTGGACGGCTTCCCGCGCAACGTGTCGCAGGCCGAGGCGCTCGACGAGATGCTGCAGACCGAGGGCATGAAGCTGGACGCCGTGCTCGACCTCGAAGTACCCGAGGAGGAGGTCGTCAAGCGGATCGCCGGCCGGCGCATCTGCCGCAACGACTCCGCGCACGTCTTCCACGTCTCGTACAAGGCGCCGAAGACGGAAGGCGTCTGTGACGTCTGCGGCGGCGAGCTGTACCAGCGCGACGACGACTCCGAGGAGACCGTCCGCAAGCGGCTTGAGGTCTACCACACCCAGACCGAGCCGATCATCGACTACTACAAGGCCCAGGGCCTGGTGGTCACGATCTCGGCGCTCGGCAAGGTGGAGGCGGTCACCGGCCGCGCGATGGAGGCGCTCCAGCACCAGGACGACGCCGCGTAGCGGTTTCTTGTACGAGCATGTCAGCCGCGGTTCCCTTGACAGGGGGCCGCGGCTGCTGTGTGGGTGCACGTATCGTTGAGGGCGTCCGTGAGGGCGTCCGTCCTTCTTCCCTCTTCCCCTGAAAGGCTCCCACCGCATGGTGCAGATCAAGACCCCCGAGCAGATCGCCAAGATGCGCGAGGCGGGGCTGGTCGTCGCCGCCATCCACGCGGCGACCCGTGAGGCCGCGGTGCCCGGGGCCACGACCAGGGATCTCGACCAGGTCGCGCGCAAGGTCCTCGCGGAGCACAACGCCAAGCCGAACTTCCTCGGGTACGGCGGCTTCCCCGCGACGATCTGCACCTCCGTGAACGAGGTCGTCGTCCACGGCATCCCGTCCGACGAGGTCGTCCTCAAGGACGGCGACATCATCTCCATCGACTGCGGCGCGATCATCGACGGCTGGCACGGGGACGCGGCGTACACCGCCTTCGTGGGCTCGGGGCACGCTCCGGAGCTGCTGGAGCTGTCCCGGGTGACCGAGGGGTCGATGTGGGCCGGGATCGCGGCGATGAAGCACGGACACCGGCTCGTGGACGTCTCCCGGGCCATCGAGACGTACATCCGCCGGCAGCCCAGGCCCGGCGGCGGGCGGTACGGGATCATCGAGGACTACGGCGGCCACGGCATCGGCACCGAGATGCACATGGACCCGCACCTGCTGAACTACGTCGACCGGCGGCGCGGCAAGGGGCCGAAGCTGGTCACCGGGTTCTGCCTGGCGATCGAGCCGATGGTGTCCCTGGGCACACCGAAGACAGAGGTCCTGGCGGACGACTGGACGGTCATCACGACGGACGGTACGTGGTCGTCCCACTGGGAGCACTCGGTCGCGCTGACGGAGGAGGGGCCCTTGGTGCTCACGGCTCCGGACGGCGGGAAGGCGAAGCTTGCGGAGTATGGGGTGACCGCGGCTCCTGATCCTCTCGCCTGACGGCGGCGGGTGCCGCGACCGCCGGTCGGAGGCCGGCGCAGCCGCTCGAAGCTTGTGAGGCGCCTTGGGCGCCGAGCCCGCGAGAGCGGCGTCCAGGATTGGTCGACTGGACGGTCATCACGACGGACGGTACGTGGTCGTCCCACTGGGAGCACTCGGTGGCGCTGACGGAGGAGGGGCCCTTGGTGCTCACGGCTCCGGACGGGGGGAAGGCGAAGCTCGCGGAGTACGGGGTTGTCGCGGCTCCGGATCCGTTGGCGTAGGTCGTCTGCCGTCTGCGAGTCGTGTGTGGCTGGTCGCGCCCGCGCGGCGGAGCCGCATATCGACACAGCCCCGCGCCCCTGGGTGTCCTCGCTGCCTCGGTGTGCTTAAGGATCTCCGTCTCGGGGCATGAATCCTCGATTCGTCTTTCTGGGTGTGCTGACGTAGACTGACTCGTCGGCTCTCGTGCACCCGCATGTCTTCATGCGCTGGCGGGAGTCGATCAAGGTAGTCGATTCGAAGGGCGAAGCGTGGCCAAGAAGCAAGGTGCCATCGAGATCGAGGGCACTGTCGTCGAGTCTCTTCCGAACGCCATGTTCAAGGTCGAGCTCCAGAACGGCCACCAGGTCCTGGCACACATCAGCGGCAAGATGCGTATGCACTACATCCGCATCCTCCCTGACGACCGGGTCGTGGTGGAGCTGTCTCCGTACGACCTGACGCGTGGCCGGATCGTCTACCGGTACAAGTAGATCCCTCTGACTCGGAGAACCTCAATCCCATGAAGGTCAAGCCGAGCGTCAAGAAGATCTGCGACAAGTGCAGGGTGATCCGCCGTCACGGTCGGGTCATGGTCATCTGCGAGAACCCGCGCCACAAGCAGCGCCAGGGTTAATCGCAATCGGCCTCACCTTCTGCATCCGCAGAGATTCGCGCGACGCGAGCTGAAAAAGTAATTACGTGGAACCCGGGCCGCCCTGTGCGCGCCTGACACCCCCGGTTCGGAGGCCGGGGACCCGATTCGTACCTGGTACGGCGGTCGGGAACCGGTTCTGCGGCAGACCTCCGAAGATCACCAGGAGCCATTGAATGGCACGCGTTTCCGGTGTTGACATCCCGCGCGAAAAGCGCGTGGAGGTCGCCCTGACCTACGTGTTCGGTATCGGTCGGACCCTCTCCCAGCTGACGCTGGCCGAGACCGGCATCGACCCGAACACCCGCGTTCGCGACCTCTCCGAAGAGCAGCTCGTCGCGATTCGTGAGTACGTCGACAACAACATCAAGACCGAGGGTGACCTCCGTCGCGAGATCCAGGCCGACATCCGCCGCAAGGTCGAGATCGGCTGCTACCAGGGTCTGCGGCACCGCCGTGGTCTGCCCGTCCGTGGTCAGCGCACCAGCACGAACGCTCGTACCCGCAAGGGCCCGCGTCGCGCGATCGCCGGCAAGAAGAAGCCGGGCAAGAAGTAGTCCTCAGCGGACAACGCTTCATCAGCGGTCTTCGCTGTAGGACCGACCACCTCCCCGTAGGAGTTTGTAGATGCCCCCCAAGGGTCGTCAGGGCGCTGCCAAGAAGGTGCGCCGCAAGGAAAAGAAGAACGTCGCTCACGGCCACGCGCACATCAAGAGCACGTTCAACAACACGATCGTCTCCATCACGGACCCGTCCGGCAACGTGATCTCCTGGGCCTCCGCCGGCCACGTCGGCTTCAAGGGCTCCCGGAAGTCCACGCCGTTCGCCGCGCAGATGGCCGCCGAGTCGGCTGCCCGTCGCGCGCAGGAGCACGGCATGCGCAAGGTCGACGTGTTCGTGAAGGGTCCCGGCTCCGGCCGTGAGACCGCGATCCGCTCGCTCCAGGCCACGGGCCTCGAGGTCGGCTCCATCCAGGACGTCACCCCGACCCCGCACAACGGCTGCCGTCCGCCGAAGCGTCGTCGCGTCTGACGCACGGCTGCTTCGTGCAGGCTTTCGGGCGGTACGGCTCTGTAAGGGTCGTATCGCCCGTACCCTTGTAGCAGTACCTCAGGGCATCAAATAGTGGGTGCCCCTGAACTGAAGGATCTCACCACATGCTGATCGCTCAGCGTCCCTCGTTGACCGAAGAGGTCGTCGACGAGTTCCGCTCCCGGTTCGTGATCGAGCCGCTGGAGCCGGGCTTCGGCTACACCCTCGGCAACTCGCTCCGCCGCACCCTCCTGTCGTCGATCCCCGGTGCCGCTGTCACCAGCATCCGGATCGACGGCGTCCTGCACGAGTTCACCACCGTGCCGGGCGTCAAGGAGGACGTCACCGACCTGATCCTCAACATCAAGCAGCTGGTCGTCTCCTCGGAGCACGACGAGCCGGTCGTGATGTACCTGCGCAAGCAGGGCCCGGGTCTGGTCACCGCCGCCGACATCGCGCCCCCGGCCGGTGTCGAGGTGCACAACCCCGACCTCGTCCTCGCCACGCTCAACGGCAAGGGCAAGCTGGAGATGGAGCTGACGGTCGAGCGTGGCCGCGGTTACGTCTCCGCCGTGCAGAACAAGCAGGTGGGCCAGGAGATCGGCCGTATCCCGGTCGACTCCATCTACTCGCCGGTTCTCAAGGTCACCTACAAGGTCGAGGCGACCCGTGTCGAGCAGCGCACCGACTTCGACAAGCTGATCGTCGACGTCGAGACGAAGCAGGCCATGCGTCCCCGTGACGCCATGGCGTCGGCCGGCAAGACCCTGGTCGAGCTGTTCGGTCTCGCCCGCGAGCTGAACATCGACGCCGAGGGCATCGACATGGGCCCGTCCCCGACGGACGCCGCCCTTGCCGCCGATCTGGCCCTGCCGATCGAGGAGCTGGAGCTCACCGTTCGGTCGTACAACTGCCTCAAGCGTGAGGGCATCCACTCCGTGGGTGAGCTCGTGGCGCGCTCCGAGGCGGACCTCCTGGACATCCGCAACTTCGGTGCGAAGTCCATCGACGAGGTCAAGGCGAAGCTGGCCGGCATGGGCCTGGCCCTCAAGGACAGCCCGCCCGGATTCGACCCGACCGCCGCCGCGGACGCCTTCGGCGCGGACGACGACGCGGACGCCGGGTTCGTCGAGACCGAGCAGTACTGAGAGCTCGGGACCACCGGTCCGTACTCGGGCGCGGGTGCGCTGTGCTTGATCGCGCAGTTCCCCGCGCCCCTTCCAGGCCCCTTCGGGGACCTGGATCTCCGACAGGCGGCCGCCTGCTCGGATACTGACCCCGGTACCTAGTACGGCCGGGGCAGACATCTAGGAGAAACACCATGCCGAAGCCCACCAAGGGTGCCCGTCTGGGCGGCAGTGCCGCGCACGAGAAGCTGCTCCTCGCGAACCTGGCGAAGAGCCTCTTCGAGCACGGCCGTATCACCACCACCGAGGCGAAGGCCCGCCGCCTTCGTCCGTACGCCGAGCGTCTGGTCACCAAGGCGAAGAAGGGTGACCTTCACAACCGCCGTCAGGTGCTCCAGGTGATCACGGACAAGAGCGTCGTCCACACGCTCTTCACCGAGATCGGCCCGCGCTACGAGAACCGTCCGGGTGGCTACACCCGTATCACCAAGATCGGTAACCGCCGTGGCGACAACGCGCCCATGGCTGTCATCGAGCTGGTCGAGGCGCTGACCGTCGCGCAGGAGGCCACCGGCGAGGCCGAGGCCGCCACCAAGCGTGCCGCCAAGGACGCCGAGGCCGCTCCGGTCGCCGAGGAGACCAAGGTGGACGTGACCAAGGCCGACGAGGCCGAGGACGCTGCCGAGGAGTCGAAGGACGCGTAAGCGTTCTGCCGACGTGGGCGGGTCCGTTCCTTTCGGGAGCGGGCCCGCTTTGGTGTTCTTGAGAGGATCTCTGGGTGAGTGACGAAGCAGCGCCCGGTCACGTCCGTGTCCGTCTCGACCTGTCCTACGACGGGACCGACTTCTCCGGCTGGGCCAAGCAGGCCGGCGGACGGCGGACCGTGCAGGGCGAGATCGAGGACGCGCTGCGGACGGTGACGCGGTCGGGGGAGACGACGTACGAGCTGACCGTGGCCGGGCGCACCGACGCCGGGGTGCACGCACGCGGGCAGGTGGCGCATGTCGATCTGCCCGAGCCGGTCTGGGAGGAGCACCGCGAGAAGCTGCTGAAGCGGCTCGCGGGGCGGTTGCCGAAGGACGTGCGGGTGTGGTCCCTGGAGGAGGCCCCGGCCGGGTTCAACGCGCGGTTCTCCGCGATCTGGCGGCGGTACGCCTATCGCGTCACCGACAACCCCGGTGGCGTCGACCCGCTGCTGCGGGGGCATGTCCTGTGGCACGACTGGCCGCTCGACGTCGACGCCATGAACGAGGCGGCGCGGCGCTTGCTCGGCGAGCACGACTTCGCGGCGTACTGCAAGCGGCGCGAGGGTGCGACGACGATCCGTACGCTCCAGGAGCTGAGCCTCGTGCGCGGTGCGGACGGGGTCGTCACCGCCACCGTGCGGGCCGACGCCTTCTGCCACAACATGGTGCGCTCGCTGATCGGGGCGCTGCTGTTCGTGGGGGACGGGCACCGGGGGGCCGAGTGGCCGGGGAAGGTGCTGGCCGCCGGTGTCAGGGACTCGGCCGTCCATGTCGTACGACCGCACGGGCTGACGCTGGAGGAGGTCGGGTACCCGGCGGACGAGCTGCTGGCGGCGCGGAACCTGGAGGCGCGGAACCGGCGGACGCTGCCGGGAGCGGGCTGCTGCTGAGCGGCCGCTCCCGGCAGGGCGTCTCGTCAGCCGGTGCCCACGAGGGTTCCCTTGACGAACTTGGTGTTGCCGGTGCCGGTCGGCCAGGGGTTCGTGACTCCCTGCAGATGGCCCGAGTTGACCACGACGTAGGCGGAGTTGTCGGCCCGGACACCGTACTGGGGGCTCGCCACCCCCGTTCCGTCGTCGTCCTTGCCCGTGAGGACCACGAGTCCGTCGGCGATGACCTTGCACTGGGAGCTCGCGACGGCCAGTCCCGCGTAGCCGCCGCCACCGCTGCCGTTGTTCTTTCCGTCCCGGGTGAGCTGGGTGGCGGAGAGCATCAGGACGCTGGTGGTGTCCGTCGCGTGGACGTACATGCCGTTCCAGCCGTTGCGGTCGGTGGAGCACGCGACCATCTTGATCACTCCGGGGACGGACTCGATGTCGAACCCGTGCAGCTTCGACCACTCCGCCCGGCAGCTGGTGAAGGAGGAGTTGCCCGCGCCCGACATCCACCAGCCGCAGCCGCCGACGCCCAGGACGTACACGTCGTGGAAGACGGAGTCGGTGGAGTTGTTCAGCACGATGCCGTGGGAGCCGGCCCACAGCACGGAGACGCGGTCGTAGTGCAGGCAGAACGGGGCCTGGGGGCCGCCGGTGGCGTTGAAGTTGTACCAGGTGTTGATCCCGATGCCGGTGACCGAGCGGACGTGGACGTCCCGGAGCTGGAGGTGCTGGATCTGCCCGGTCGCGCGGATGCCGTCGATCTCCGCTCCGGAGCTGGGCAGGGCGGACCCGTCGATGGTCAGGGAGAAGATGCGCTGCGCGTTGGCCGGGCGGGAGTAGCCGCCCAGCTGCTGGTCCAGGATCTCGACGACGGCGTTTCCCGTGAACGACGGGAGGGGGCGGATGCCGACCACCGGGTTCTCGGCGTTGGGCTGGGACTCCCCGCCGGCGTGCGAGCCCTGGAGGGTGACGTAGGGGCCGATGCGCACGGGAGCGCTCGTGCGGTACACCCCGGCGGGGAGCACGGTGACGTTGCCCGGCTGGCAGGCGTCCAGCGCCGCCTGGATGGCGGCGGTGTCGTCGGTGGTGCCGTCTCCCTTGGCGCCGTAGTCCTTGACGTTCACCCATCCGGCGTCGGCCGCCACGGCGGCGGCGTCCCCGGTGGAGACCGCGGTGGCGGAGACGGCGACACCGCCCACCGCGAGGGCCGATCTGAGCACGGAACGGCGTGAGTTAGAGGTCACTGCTGGTCTCCAAGGGACGTGATCTGTCAGCCGGCGAGGATCTTCTCCAGGGCTGGCTCGAGGAAGGGCTTCAGCGTCTTCGAGTACGACGACGTGATGTGGCTGTTGTCGTAGTAGACGACCTGGTCTCCGATGACCGACGGGCAGACGTCGTTCGCGCAGAACGCGTCGGTGGTGTCGATGATCTCTGCCCCGTACTTCTCGGCCACCTCCTTCTCCATGGCGCGGAAGTCCGTGTACTCCAGGGCCTGCCATTCAGGGCGGTTGCATGCGGTCGCGTCGTCCAGGTGGGTGGCGAGGCAGTCGGGCACGTTCTGCCCGGGCTGCGGAGTGTCCGTCATGTAGACGAGCTGGGAACCGGTCTTCTGGAGCACTTTCCAGGCGGCCACGGCGCCGTCCCGCCCCGCCTCCTGCCGGACCCGGTCGGCGACGACGATGACGTCGGGCTTCGACTTCGTCAGTGCCGCGAAGGCCGATTCGCGCCAGGAGTCGCACTCCCGGTACTCACGGTTCACCTGGGGATTGAGGATCCGGTACATCTGCGGCGAGCAGCCTGCCTTCGAGATGACCGTGACACGGATGCCGAGATCCTTGCCGATCATGTCGTACAGGTCCATCCACTGCCAGGCGTGCGAGTCGCCGAAGAGCGCCATGGTCGTCTTGGCGTCGGAGGCGCCCACCACGCATGTGTCGAGGGGCTGGTACCGCGTGACCTCGATGGTGGCGATGCAGTCGCGGTCGGTGGTGTCGCCGAGGGCCTGGGGCAGCGCTGACTGGGTGAGTGCCGAGAGCTTCGTGACGGTGACGGCCTTCCGGACGGAGGTCCGGTCCGTGTAGCCCGCGGCGACCGCGCCCGAGGAGGCGGTCGCCAAGTGCAGCGGGACGATCGCCGCCAGGACCATTGCCCCGGCCGTGCTTGCGGTGGTGAAGCCGCCGGTGAAGACGCCCTTCCAGGGGCGGGTCACCAGCGACACGTTCTTCTTGAACCTGCGCTCGACGGCGTAGTGCATGACGATGGCCACCAGGAACGAGAGGACGACGACACGCATCCGCTCCTCGAAGGTGAAGTCCCGGTCGGTGATGGACGGCCAGAGCACCAGGAGCGGCCAGTGGGTCAGGTACCAGCCGTAGCTGACGTTGCCGACGAAGTCGAGGACGGGGTTGTCCAGCAGCCGCTCGGCGCCGAACCGGGGATTGGCGCAGCCACCGGCGATGACCATGACGGCGCCGATGACCGGGCCGGCCACCGCGTAGCCGGGCAGCGGTGTCTCGTCGGAGATGAGCATCGCGGTGACGAGCACGGTGCCGAGCCCCAGCCACGAGACGACCGCGGCCAGACCGGTGTTCATACGGGAGACCAGCGGAGCGGCGAGGGCGAGCAGGACGCCGCAGGTGATCTCCCAGATCCGGGTGTGCGTACTGAAGTACGCGAGCGGCTGGTTCTCGGACGTCTTCGACCAGCCCAGGTAGAACGATCCGGCGATGGCGGCCGTCAGGAACAGCGCGACGAGAGCGCGGTTGCGGAAGATCTTGCGGCTGATCCAGACCAGCGCGACGAGGATGATCGGGGCGGCGGCGTAGAACTGCTCCTCGATGCCCAGCGACCAGAAGTGCTGGTACGGGGACTGCGTCCCGTCGTTGGCGAAGTAGTCGGTGCCGGTCTCGACCAGGCGCCAGTTCAGGAAGCTGAGAGACGCGCTGAGGCCGTCCTCGATGTAGGAGCGGAACCTGAGCGGGCTGCCGTACATCCAGGCCAGGACCGCGGTGCCGACGATGACGACGGCCATGGGCGGGGTCAGCCGCCGGAAACGGCGGGCCCAGAACTTGGTCAGGGAGACCTTTCCGGTCTTGTCGATCTCCGCGAAGAGCTGGCCGCCGATGAGGAAGCCGCTCAGCACGAAGCTCACGTCCACGCCACCGTGGATGTCGAGAATGCCGCAGTGCATGGCGACGACCATCATGATGGCTACGGCACGCAGGCCCTGGATGTCGGGCCGGTACTTACGGAGACGCTCGGTCTCCTCGTCCGTGGTGCGATGGCGGGACATGGTTCTCCAGTGACTGTCCGGGCGGACCGGCTGATTCAGTGGACCGTCGGGCAGGCGAGAGCCGTGCCGCTGACGCGTACGCCTTGGGCGGGGATGCGGATGCCGCAGGACAGCCGCAGTTGGGCGGGCAGCTCGTTCTGGGCGCCGACGTGCGAGTGGCAGCCGACCACGACCTCGCTCAGGAGCGACTCGCTGCCGATCGAGGAGTCGTGGTCCACCACGGACTCGTGCACCCGGGCGCCCTCGGAGACGACGACGCTCGCGCCGATGATCGAGCGGTCGACGACCACGTGCGCGCCGATGACTGCGTGCGGGCCGATCGTCGAGCCGCCCGTGACCCGGGCGGTCGGGTCGACTACGGCCGTGGGGTGGATCAGTGCCTCGGCCGGCCCGCCCACCAGGGGTGAGGTCGCCCTGCCGGTGACCAGGTCGGCGGAGCCCTGGACGAAGGCCAGGGGGGTGCCGAGGTCCCGCCAGTAGTCGTCCGTGGTGTGGCCGAACACCCGCCCGCCCCGGGCGACGAGCTGCGGGAACGTCTCCTGCTCGACCGAGACCTCGCGGTCGGCCGGGATGGCGTCCAGGACGGACCGGCGGAAGACGTAGCAGCCGGCGTTGATCTGGTCCGTGACGCATTCCGCCACGGTCTTGGGCTTCTCCAGGAAGGACAGCACCCGCCCGGAGTCGTCGGTGGGGACCAGGCCGAAGGCGCGCGGGTCGGAGACCCGGGTGAGGTGCAGGGTCACATCGGCTTCCCGCGCCTCGTGCCGCTCCAGGAGGGCGGGCAGGTCGACGCCGGAGAGGATGTCGCCGTTGAGGACGAGGACCGGTGCGTCCGCCGAGTCGCCGCGCAGCAGCCGCGCGGCGTTGCGGATCGCGCCGCCCGTGCCGAGCGGGACCTCCTCGATGGCGTAGGAGATCTCCAGGTCCTGGGAGAAGTCCTTGAACTCCTCCTCGAAGAGGCTGGCGAGGTACGAGGTGGCGAACACCACGTGCCCGATGCCCGCGTCCATCAGCTTGGCGATCTGGTGCCGGATGAAGGACGAGCCCGCGACGCTCAGCAGCGGCTTCGGGGTGTGGTTGGTCAGGGGGCGCAGGCGGGTTCCCTTGCCGCCCACCAGAATGATGGCTTCCTGCATGATTGCCTCCGCTCGGTCAGCTTGCGGTGTCGGTCCCGGGTCCTGCGTAATCAGAGGTGAAACAGGACTTGATCGCTTTTTCGGAGAGCGGACGTCCGGCGAAGTCGAGGCGGGAGGCAACCTTGTCGTCGGGCTTGGTGTTCGGATCGTCGTCGAACCAGAGCGACCACCAGTAGATGCCCTGCATCTTCCGGTCCTCGACCACTTCGCAGACGGCCTTGTACCAGTTGGCCTGCACCTCGGGGTTGACGGCACGCTTCGTGTAGAAGTCCCCGGGGGCGTGGTAGGCGCCGTTCATGGCGCCGATGCCGGTCTCGGAGATGAGGATCTTCGGCAGCGGGCCGGTGGCCTTCTTGTCCAGCCAGTCGTTCCAGCCGTCGACCAGGTCGGAGACCGGGGCGGTGTCCGGCACCTTGATGGGGAAGTAGGCGTCGACGCCGAGGTGGTTGACCGGCATGTTGATGCGGCCGGAGACGTAGTTGTCCCAGTTGGCGTCGTAGGAGATCTCACCGGGGAAGGTCTTCTCGGCGGACGAGACCAGGGTGTCCCACTCGGGGTCGCCCTCCAGGGAGTTGAGCTCGGTGGCGATCACGAAGGTGTTGGCCTTCGCCTCGTCGGCGGCCTTGAGGTACGGGGTGAGGAACTTCTTGTACGAGGCGAACCAGGCGGAGCGGGAGGCGGGGTCGATGTTGCCGCGCCAGCCGTTGTTCTGCTCCAGGTTTCCCTCGTCCATGATCGGGCGCAGGGTGGTGCGGAACCCGGCGTCCTTGAACACCTTCAACACCTTTTCGAGGCGTTCGGGAGACGGCGTCTGGGCACCGGCCGAGAGTTCGTCGGACGTGCTGCCCCCGATGAAGAAGGGGAAGGAGAGGGAGACCGAGTTCGCGCCCAGGCCGATGAGGTACTCGGCGTGCTTGCGGGCCTGCTTCTCGATGAAGGTGTCGGACCGTTTCTCCTTCTCCTTCTCCTCCTCCCAGTAGAGCTGGACGCCCCACTGCGGCATACCCGGCTTCCAGGGCTTGGCGACCTGGAGGGCGTCGGTGGCGGAGGAGGCGGACCCGGACGGAGCGGAGGCCTGAGCCGTGTCGGAGCCGTCGTCGGACGGGGTGGCGGAGTCCTCGGAGCCGCCCACCACGAGCTTGGGCAGGGCCGAGCCGGCCTCCCAACGCACCGGGTGGTTGCCGAGGACGAAGGGGGTGCCCAGCACGACGGTGAGGACCGTCACCGGGAAGATGGCGAGCAGGGGCAATCGTGAGCGCATGTCAGTGGGTGTCTTCCGGGCGGCTAGGCGGGTTTGGCGATCACGACGAACTTGTTCTCCTCGCGCCGGACGAACTTCAGGAAGCCCTTGAAGCCGCCGATTCCCTCCAGCACGGAGAAGACGGGGATGAGCGCTACCACCACGATCGGCTCCCACCACTTGCGCCGGCCGCTGATCGACGCGAGCGCGTTCAGTCGCAGGCCCTCCCAGTACGTCCAGATGACGTAGGCGAAGTTGAAGGCCCAGAGGATGGTGACGGACTGGGTCACCGGCGAGGTGTTCATGTCGTTGATGAGCCAGCCGACGAGGAGTACGGCGCCGATGTGCTGGAGCGGGCCGAGGATCCAGGTGGTCACGCAGATCGACAGGAACCAGCGGTAGCGCAGGGGCACGGCCCGGTTGAAGCAGAGCGCCACCAGACCCCAGGCCCAGCGGTCGCGCTGCTTGATGAAGTCGGCCGCGCTCGCCGGGGAGGCGCCGTAGCAGCGGCCGTTGAACCAGTCGCTGCGGCCCGGGTACTTGCGGCAGAAGGTCAGGGCGAGCCGGGCGTCCTCGACGATCTCCTTGGGACCGAAGTCCCAGCCGATCTCGGCCTCGATGGACGCGCGTAGCACCAGCAGCTCGCCGTGTACGCCGGCCGCCGGGGTGCCCATACCGGTCAGCGCACGGAACCGGGCGATGTCGTCGGCGGGGCGTACCGCGTCGGCGAGCCAGGTGAACATGTTGACCGCGTTCTCGCGCGGGTACGTGAGGATGCCCTGCGCCATGTGCTTGGCCTCGTCCGGGTGGGCGCGGCGCTGGCGGTTGATGAACTGGGCGAGCGAGGAGGCGGTGTCGGGCCCGACGCCGGTGTCGTCGTCCATGTGCAGCACCCAGACGTACTCGAGGGCCTCGCCCTCGGCGATGCGCAGCTCATGGGCGTAGTGGTTGGCGCGGGCCTTGAAACGGGTGCCGTTGGCCGGGACGTAGTCCTTGGGCACGGTGACCACCCGGATCAGCGGGTGGGAGTCGGCGAGCCGGTCGATGTCCGCGGCCGCCTCGCAGCCCTCCTCGGTGAGGATGTCGACGCGCAGGTACGGGAACCACTCGGGCAGGTGCTCGACGTACGAGAGGATCGAGCGTTCCAGGGCCGGGTAGGTGTCGTTGCGCCCGATGGTGGGGCACAGGACGATCAGGAAGTCCTGCTCGGCCGGTGCGGGCGGGACCATCTGATCGCTCTTGCGAACCCGGCGGCGGATCAGCAGGGCGCCCTGGATGCCGACCAGCACGCCGGCCACCGGAAGGGACCAGACGACGGTCAGGATCCAGCTGATGGCGGACGAGCTGGGCCGGTAGCTCCACAGCCCGAAGACGACGAGCAGGACGAAGGGCAGCAGGAACGGCAGGATGCCCGGTCTCCACTCAGCCGTGCGTTTCGCGAGCTTCTGGTTGTGCCGCGAATGCGGCGCGCCCCCGTCGACGGTTGTCGATGCCATGACGACTACGGAACTCCCCGTGAGATCGGTTGGTGCGTTGAGGCATCGACGGATCTCGGCCATGGGCATGCGTACGCACCGTGACCAGCAGCAGGTGTAACGGGTCCATCCCCCTCAACGCCTTCATTGGCGTGTCGGTCAGTCGCGCTCAGATGCCCCCCAGGCGCCCGAAGACCGACCGAACAGAACACAGATACTCGCATGCATGAACGAAAAATGGGAATGCTTGTGAGCTTCATGTGCTCAAAAGTTAATCAAGTCACGTCTTGTGTGGAGATCTTGGGCGGTCATCACCACGGGTGACGTGTAGGTCTGTTTCACGTCAGCGGCGGTGTTCTCGGCGGTCAGCCCCTGCCCCCACACCGTCCACAGCACCCAGGGCGTCCGGGACAGCGTCCCCGCCTGGGCCGCGTTCAGCGGTACGTGGAAGGACTCCGCGAGGATGCGCGGCCTGCGGTACTTCTCCAGACCGCGGTACCAGACCTCCGTCCAGGATCCGCCGCCGAACGGCCGGGCCGGGGTGTCGCTGTAGTCGTCGACGCCGACGACGTCGACGTAACCGCCGCCGGGGAAGTACGCGTCCGGGTCACGGCCGTAGGAGCCGTCCCAGGAGTTCGGCGACCAGACGAAGACCAGGTTGTGCAGGCCGCGCCGGTGCACCAGGTAGTCGTACGTCAGCCGCCACAGCCGGTGGTAGTCCGCGGGCTCCTGGCCCGCCCACCAGAAGCCCCGCCCGGGTGCCGTGTTCATCTCGTGGTACGGCCGCAGCAGCACCGGTACGCCCCGGCCCGCGAGGTAGCCGAGGTGGTCGGCGAGGAACGCCAGGTCGCCCAGCAGGGCCCGGTGCTCGGAGGTGCCCTCGGTGACCACCCGGCCGAACCAGGCACGGTCCTTCGCGCCCGGGGAGTTGCGGTGCAGCGTCTGCGCGTAGCCCTTGACCGGGCTGCCCGGATACGGCTGGTGGAAGGAGAAGCCGACCAGGCTCTGCGGTCCGGCTCCGATGTCCGGCAGGGACACCTCCGCGCCGGTCGCGCACTCCCGGTGCGTCCCGGAGGGCCGGTAGGAGCCGTCGGCCGGCCGGGGCAGGCCCGCCCACACGCCGACCGCGAGGTCCATGGCGTCCTCGACGTACCCCCAGGCGCGACGGCAGCTCGGCCAGGCGCGGTTGTACGAGCGGGCCTCGCCCACCGCCCAGCCGGGCTGTCCGTAACCGGGACCGAGGTCCAGCTCCAAGAAGGCCGGCAGCTTGCCGGTGATGTCCCGCGCCTTGCGGTAGTAGTAGCCGGGCTGCTTGGTGCCCCGGTAGTCGCCGTACCGCGCGTTGTACCGCTCGTTGTGCAGCTCCACGTGCTGGCCGATCAGCGTGCGGGTGGCGTGGCCTCGGCGGGCGTCGTTCTCCAGGCCCGCCAGCAGCGCGTACGCCCGGCGGGCCTGCGGGGTCGCCTTCGGGTCCCGGTCCCGCAGATCGGTGGGGACGGCTCGTGGGCCGTCCGTCCCGTCCCGCTCCGACCAGGCCCACACCCCCAGCGGGGCCAGCAGTGCCGCCCCCACCGCGGTCCCGACGAGCCTGACCCGTCCCCGCATGTCCATGGCCCTAGGCCGGTTCCACGATGAGCCACGCGACGGTCGAGGTGTCACCGGCGACTCCCTTGACGCTGAAGGACCTGCCCGCGGTGCGGCCCGAGACGTAGGCGACACCGGCCGGGGTGCCGCCGGGGGCCTGCACGGTGAGGAAGACGCGGCTGGTGGCGGTGACGGCGGTGGTCGCCACCTCGACCGCGGTGGCGCCGTTCAGGGTGAGCGTCCCCATTTTGGCGTCGGTGCCCTCTTTGACGCGAAGGCCCTTTCCGGCCATGCCCGCCACGATGTCCGAGTCACTGCTGCCCACCCGGGCGGCGCCCAGTCGCCCCCAGCTCGTGTCGCGCCCCGCGCCCCCGCCCGGCCCGAAGGTCTGGGTGCCGTCGACCCCGATGGCGAAACGGTTCACCGAGTCGCCCGTGACCTGGGACTGGAAGGCGCGCGCGGAGGTGTCGGGGCCCGTGACGGCGTAGCCCTGGCCGGCGGCCTGCGTCTGGACGAGGTTCACGCCCGGGCTGGCCGTGGCGTTGACCACCATGCCCGGGGTGGTGAGCGTCACGCGGCCCGAGGCGCGGCCCACGGTGAGCGGGGTGTCGAGGGCGGCGCCGTTGTCGGCGTACCGGACCAGGGCGAAGTCGGAGCCCTGGTTCGCGCCGGACTCCGCGGCGGCCGTGGCCCGCAGCGCCCAGCGGACGTTCGCGCCCCGGCTCCAGAACTCCACGTCCCGGACCGTCCCGGGCGCCCCGGACAGCCGGTGCACATCGGACTTGTCCCAGACGATGCCCGTGTCGGTCTGCGTGCCGGCGGCGACCCCGCTGTGCCGGACCACGACCGCGCCCACGTCGTGGAAGGGACCCTCGGTGCCGACGTACTCACCGCCGACGACCGAGACACAGCTCGCCGAGTTCAGCGCCGAGGTGGTGATGCCGTACGACGGCGAGAAGGCGCCGGTGTTGTCGTCGTCGCGGCCGGTGGAGGTGGAGCAGCCGGTCAGGACGACGCCCTCGGCGGCGGTGCCGGTGACCCGGAAGCCCGCCGAGTCGGTGGCCTCGCGGCCGTCCCGCTTGGCGAGGCAGCCCACGAGCTGGGCGAACCGGCCGCCGGCCGACGTGGCGAGGTGGAAGCCGTCCGCACCGTTGCGGTCGGTGTTGCAGCCGACCATCACCAGCGAGTAGTTGATCCCGGTGATGTGGAAGCCGTGCTGGTCGTTCCACTCCGACCGGGAGTCGACCAGGGTCACGGCGTTGGGGTTGAGGATGTCGTAGCCGTGTCCGCCGTTGCCCTGCGCGTAGCACTGGAACAGGTCGGCGTCGACCAGGCCGCCGCCGGTGCCCTGGGAGTCGCCCCAGGTAAAGCCGTGGCCGTCGTTGCCGACGCAGTGCACCTGGTTGAGCTGGAAGGCGGCCGCGTTCTGGGCGTTCAGGCCGTCGCCGGTGAACCGCCAGACGGTCACCTTGTCCATGCCGACGTCCTTGACGCCGGGGGTGACGCGGATGCCGTCGATGCCGGTGCCCGCCTTGTTCTGCGCCTTGAGGTTCTGGTCGTCGTAGCACCCGCGCAGGGCGAGGCCGTACAGGCGCGGCCCGCCCTGGTAGGCGGACTTGAAGTAGGTGTCCTGCACCGGGGCCGGGTCCACGACGATCAGGGCGTCGCCGTCGAAGACGCCGCCGTAGGCGGGGCGGATGAAGGAGTCCACCATGAAGGTGCGGTCCGGGAAGTGCGGGTTCCAGTCGCCGCGCAGCGTCACGCCCAGGGAGAGCCTGAGCGGGGCGGCGATCCGGTAGCGGCCCGGCGGGAGGTAGACCGTGCCGCCCTGACCCGCCGCGTCGATGGCCTTCTGGATCGCGGGCCCGTCGTCGGCGGCGTTGTCGCCGAGGGCGCCGTACGCCGGATCCCGCACGTTCAGCCAGCTCGCACCGGTGTCCGCCGCGGCCGCCTCGCCGGCGGTGGCGACCGTGGCGGCGAGGGCGGTGCCGCCGAGGCCGGCGGCGGTGGTGAGCAGATGGCGTCTGGACGTGCGGTGCGCGGCCATGGACAGTCCCCCCAGGACGTGATCAGCCGATGATCGGAAGGGGGGAGGCTCTCACACGGCCGCGCGGACTGTCACTGGCTCGCCGCCGCCGAGGCCTGGGTCTCGCCGCGCCGGCGGATCTGCCGGAAGGCGAACTCGGCGAGGTCGTCGCCGGTCTGGAAGACCTGGGTGTCCTTGTCGGTGACGTTCTTGCCGTCGGTGAAGCCGGCGGTGGTGAAGTAGGCGTAGCGGCCGTAGGAGTTCGTGGTGGTGCGGCAGACCGCCGCGTTGCAGAACGCCTTGATGCCGTCGCCGGCGAGCGAGCTGATGAGGCTCTTGTTGGTCGACTGCTTCTTCGCCCTGGTCGCCTGCGCCTCGGTGTCGAAGACGGCCACGCCGACCGTCACCGCGACACCGCCCTTGACGTAGCTGACCCGCAGCAGGCGCGTGCAGCCGTTGTCGGTGAGGATCTTGGGCAGGGTGCCCTTGGCGGCCGAGGCGCAGTTCTTGGTGTCGGCCGTGGCGCCCTTCTTGTACACCGTCGAGCCCATGGTCAGCTGCGTGCCCGGGAACAGGTCCGTCACGCTGAGCGGAGCCGTGTCCTTGGCCTTGCTGGCGATGAACTCCTTGGGGTCCAGCGGCGGCGGGGCGCTGGTCGGCGCGAAGGAGGGCGCCGAGCCGCTCGCGCTGGGGAGGTCGGAGGCGGCCGGCAGCGAGGAGGTCGGTTTGTTCGACTCGTCGTTACTGCCGTTCGCCGATACGACGGCCATCGCCACGGCGGTGCCGATCGCCACCGTGGCCAGCGCGCCGCCGACGATGAAGAGCACCTTGCGCCGCTTGTTGCGCGTCTCGGACGCTTCGGCGAGCGCGGCCCAGTCCGGGGTGTCGCCGCTGCCGCTGTCCCACGGCTGCTGCGAGTTCGGTTTCCAGGGATCCCACTGCGACTGGGGTCCCCCCTGCTGCCCAAAGCTCATGGGGCGCATCTTAGACGGGAGACGGGAGGTGCTGTCGGGCCTGTGGACACCGGCCGCGGGGACCTTTCCGGCACCGCCGCACAAAGGCGTCGTCCCGGCCGTGAAGAGTCGCCGGAGCCCCGTTTTGACCCGTCCGGGGCAGCGCTAGTACCCTTGCAGTTTGTTATGCGTATCGGTCTGGTCGCTCTCAGGCGAGAGGCCCTTACGTAGGTTCCCTGGAGCAGTTACCAGTGGGCGGCATACGGGCAGTGTTCCCGGCTTCTGTCGTCCCCAGCTGCACGATCGCTTCAAGGATGCCTTGTGTCAGCACCCATCCCTGAAGAAGAAGGCTGAGAAGTGCGTACGTACAGCCCTAAGCCCGGCGATGTGACTCGCCAGTGGCACGTCATCGACGCTCAGGACGTTGTCCTGGGTCGTCTCGCCACCACCGCCGCGTCCCTCCTGCGGGGCAAGCACAAGCCGATCTACGCGCCCCACGTCGACACCGGTGACTTCGTCATCATCATCAACGCCGACAAGGTGCACCTGTCCGGCAACAAGCGGACCCAGAAGATGGCGTACCGCCACTCCGGCTACCCGGGTGGTCTGCGCTCCGTCCGCTACGACGAGCTGCTCGACAAGAACCCCGAGAAGGCCATCGAGAAGGCCGTCAAGGGCATGCTCCCCAAGAACACGCTGGGCCGTCAGATGCTCTCGAAGCTGAAGGTCTACAAGGGTGACCAGCACCCGCACGGCGCGCAGCAGCCGCAGCCGTTCGAGATCACCCAGGTCGCGCAGTAGTTCCGGCCACCCCCAAGACGAAGAGAAGCTGAGGAAAACCGTGGCCGAGACCACCGCTGAGCAGCCGGTCGAAGAGACCGAGACCGAGCTCGTCGACATCGACAGCTACACCACCGAGTCCGAGGTCCCCGTCGAGGGCGAGTACACCTCGGAGTCGCTCGCGTCCCGCTTCGGCGACCCGCAGCCGGCCGCCGGCCTGGGCCGTCGCAAGAACGCCATCGCCCGCGTCCGGATCGTCCCGGGCACCGGCAAGTGGAAGATCAACGGTCGCACCCTCGAGGACTACTTCCCGAACAAGGTGCACCAGCAGGAAGTCAACGAGCCCTTCAAGGTGCTCGAGCTCGAGGGCCGCTACGACGTCATCGCCCGCATCGCGGGTGGCGGTGTCTCCGGCCAGGCCGGCGCCCTGCGCCTCGGCGTGGCCCGCGCGCTGAACGAGGCCGACGTGGACAACAACCGCGGCGCCCTCAAGAAGGCCGGCTTCCTCCGCCGCGACGACCGTGCGGTCGAGCGCAAGAAGGCCGGTCTCAAGAAGGCCCGCAAGGCCCCGCAGTACAGCAAGCGTTAATCGCAGCTGCCTGTACGTCCGAACGCCCCGGCGGCACGCCACAGTGCCGCCGGGGCGTTCGTTTATCACAGTCTTGGGCGTATAACGGCACAAGACGCTCAAAGGCTCATGTGATCGGTTGATCCAGGCAAGGATTCTCCGAAACTGACGCTTCCTCAGGAGGACAAGTGGGACGACTCTTCGGCACGGACGGCGTGCGCGGTGTCGCCAACGCGGATCTGACGGCCGAGATGGCGCTCGGTCTGTCGGTCGCGGCGGCGCACGTGCTGGCCGAGGCGGGTTCGTTCGAGGGCCACCGGCCTACGGCGGTCGTCGGACGCGATCCCCGCGCGTCCGGGGAGTTCCTGGAGGCCGCGGTCGTCGCGGGCCTCGCCAGCGCCGGCGTCGACGTGCTGCGGGTCGGCGTCCTGCCGACACCCGCCGTGGCGTATCTCACGGGCGTCCTCGGCGCCGACCTCGGCGTGATGCTCTCCGCGAGCCACAACGCCATGCCCGACAACGGCGTGAAGTTCCTCGCCCGCGGCGGCCACAAGCTCGACGACGAGCTGGAGGACCGGATCGAGGCGGTCTACGAGGCCCACCGGCACGGCGAGCCGTGGGAGCGGCCGACCGGTGCCGGGGTCGGACGGGTGCGGTCCTACGACGAGGGGTTCGACCAGTACGTCGCCCATCTGATCGCCGTACTGCCGAACCGTCTGGACGGGCTGAAGATCGTCCTCGACGAGGCGCACGGCGCGGCGGCGCGGGTCTCGCCGGAGGCGTTCTCGCGGGCCGGGGCCGAGGTCATCACGATCGGGGCGTCGCCGGACGGGCTCAACATCAACGACGGCTGCGGGTCGACGCATCTCGGTCTGCTGAAGGCCGCGGTCGTCGAGCACGGGGCCGCGCTCGGGATCGCGCACGACGGGGACGCGGACCGGTGTCTCGCCGTCGACCACACCGGTGCGGAGGTGGACGGCGACCAGATCATGGCGGTGCTCGCGCTGGCGATGCAGGAGCGGTCCGCTCTGCGGTCCGACACCGTCGTGGCGACCGTCATGTCCAACCTCGGGTTCAAGCTGGCGCTGGAGCGGGAGGGGCTGCGGCTCGTCCAGACCGCGGTCGGTGACCGGTATGTGCTGGAGGCGATGAAGGAGCACGGGTACGCGCTCGGGGGTGAGCAGTCCGGGCACGTGATCATCCTCGATCACGCGACCACCGGGGACGGGACGCTGACGGGGCTCATGCTCGCGGCCCGGGTCGCGGAGAGCGGGCGGTCGTTGCGGGAACTGGCGTCCGTGATGGAGCGGTTGCCGCAGGTGCTGATCAACGTGCCTGATGTGGACCGGAGTCGGGTGGCGACGTCCGCGGAACTGGCGTCCGCGGTTGCCGACGCGGAGCGGGAACTCGGCTCCACCGGGCGGGTGTTGCTACGGCCGTCCGGGACCGAGCCGTTGGTGCGGGTGATGGTCGAGGCCGCGGATATCGATCAGGCTCGGTCTGTGGCGGGGCGGTTGGCGGATGCGGTGAAGTCGGCGCTCGGCTGAAATGCCGGACAGGGGCGGGGGGTTGGTGTGCTCTGCGGGCTGCGGGTTCGTTGTGGCTTGTCGCGCAGTTCCCCGCGCCCCTGGGTGGGTTCTGGAGCCGCTTCTGGAACAGCGGAGTGAGCGTGTCTGCCGGGACGGTGGCCCTTAGGATCGGCTGATCTGGTGATCGTCGAGTTGGGGGGCCGGGATGGACGCTGGGCAGGAGTCGGGCGGTAGAGCGGGGCGGCGTACGTTTCTCACGGGGGCGGTGACCGGTCTGGCCGGTGCGGCCGTGGCCGTGGCCGCCGCCGCACCCGCCGTAGCGTCCGCGGCGGTGGACTGGTTCAACGTCAAGGACTTCGGGGCCGTCGGCGACGACGCCACCGATGACACGGCGAAGATCCAGGACGCGATCGACCAGGCGGCCGTCGGGGGCGGCACCGTCTACTTCCCGCCGGGCAGGTATGTCGTCAAACCCTCGGGCAGCACACCCGCGCTGACCGTGCCCGGCAACAACATCCGGATCGTGGGCGCGAACAACAGGGCCTCGATGCTCAGGAAGGGAGCCGACGGCCTCCTGCTGCGCTTGTCGGGGCCCGGCGCCGACAACTCCGGTGCCACACACCGGCGTTACTGCTCCATCGACAACCTCGGGTTCAACGGCAACTCGCTGACCGGCCCCCTGCTGGAGCTCTACTACACCGACAACTGCTACTTCCGCGACGTCTACATGACGAGCAATCAGGGCATCTGCGTGGACGCGGTGGAACTCTGGGACTCCAGGTTCTACAACCTGGTGATCGAGTCGTCGTCGGGGCCGGCGGCGAGTACCGCCCACCCCAACATCTGGCTGCGCAACACCTCCACGGCCACCGCGGGCGCGTGGGGGCACAGCACCGACAACATCAACCAGGTCCACTTCGTCGGCTGCCGTCTGGAGGGCTTCGGCACCGGTGGGCTGTGGGTGACTCAGGGACCGGCGGCCACCAACAGTCCCAACGGCATCCATCTGACGGACTGCAAGTTCGAGACCTCGCAGATGCAGGGCGGGCCGCACCTGAAGGTCGACGCCTCCTGCAAGCACGTCCACGCCGGCAACATCTACGCCTACGCGGGTGGCTTCGCCTCCGGCTTCTCCACCGCGCAGAACATCATCTCCTGGGCCGGTACCGCCAGTTCACTGGAGAACGTCCTCATCGCCAACGGCGGTACGGCCACCGTCAATTCGGGAGTCGTCCTCTACGCCGGCGCGGGCACCACCGCCGTACTGCGCGATGTCGTCGGCCTGTACGGCACCAAGCCGACGGGGACGCACATCTACTACGAAGCGAGCAGCACCGGGGACTTCCTGGTGGAGAACAGCTACGGCAACATCGGCGGCCAGGCGAGCGGCACCATCCCGACCCGCAACCAGCCCGGCCCTCCGCTGCGCCGGGTGAACGGCGCGGTCAGCGACTCCTCCTTCACCAGGGCGCCGCTCGACGGGACGATGGCCCTGGACACCGCGAACGAACGGCTGTACGTGCGGGTCGGTGGTGCGTGGAAGTGGACGCAGCTCAACTCCTAGGACTGGCGGCGTGGTCAGGCTCGGCGGCGCTGTTTGGCCCAGAGCCACTTCTGGAAGAGCAGGGTGAGGGTGCCTGCCAGGACGATGCCCAGGAGGTTCAGCAGGAGTTGGTTGGTTGAGCCTGCTGTTTGTTGGGTGTCGCCGTACGCCAGGGCCACCGCCGCGTTCGCAGCCGCCGGGACCGTCGTGACCGAGATGGCCACCCCTACCAGCGCACCGGACTTCGCCGAGGTCAGGCTCAGCGTGCCTGCGATGCCCGCCAGGACCGCCACCACGAAGGAGAACGCGTCGGGGGCGTAGACGAAGCCCGTGTTCGGGCGGTCGGCCTCCAACTGGGCCTTGGTGAAGAGGTTCAGGGCGTCCATGAGCCAGGTGAAGCCGACCGTGACCGCCATCGCCACCGCGAAGCCGACCAGGAGGGCGATCAGGGAGCGGAGCGCCAGGCGGGGGTGGCGTTGGACCACCGAGGTGCTGAGGGCCGCCAGCGGGCCGAACTCCGGCCCCACTGCCATCGCGCCGACGATCAGGATCGCGTTGTCCAGCACCACTCCGCAGGCCGCGATCATCGTGGCCAGCGTGAGGAAGGCGAGGTAGGTGATGGAGAGCGTCGACTCCTCGTGCGTCGCGTCCGTCAGGTGCTCCCACAGGACCGCGTCCGCGCCCTCGCCGGGTGCCTCGTCCTCGGCCTTGTCCGCGCGCTTGGAGAGCGACAGGTCGATGTTCTCGACGGCGATCGAGCCGGTCTCGTCCAGGCCCAACCCGCGGAGCGCGCCGATGAGTTCGTCCCCGGCCTCGCGGGCCACGTCGCACATCACGACGTCCCCGACGGGGTTGCGGGCGGCGCCCGGCATCACCACGAGGTGGGTGGTGCCGACCGTCCGCTCGATGAGCCGGACGACGTCGTCGGTCTTCTCGGCCGGGGTGATCAGACGCAGATGCAGCATGACGTCTTTCTAACAGGCGGACGTTGCTACAGCTTGCGGAGGCTCAGCTTGCGCACCTTGTGGTCCTGGCCCTTGCGGATGACGAGGGTGGCGCGGCCGCGGGTGGGGGCGATGTTCTCGACCAGGTTGGGCTTGTTGATCGTGCGCCACAGGGTGCGGGCGTAGTCGAGTGCCTCCTCCTCCGACACCTGCGTGTACTTCCTGAAGTACGAGTCGGGGTCCTGGAAGGCGGTCTGCCGGAGCTTCTTGAACCTGCTCAGGTACCAGCGCTCGATGTCCTCGGCGCTCGCGTCGACGTACACGCTGAAGTCGAAGTAGTCGGCGAGACCGACGCGGGTGCGGCCGTCGGTGCCGGGGAGGGCGGGCTGCAGGACGTTCAGGCCCTCGACGATCAGGATGTCGGGGCGGCGGACGCTCAGCCGCTGGTCCGGGACGATGTCGTAGATGAGGTGCGAGTAGACGGGGGCCGTCACCTCGTCCTTGCCCGCCTTGATGTCGGCGACGAAACGCGTGAGCGCGCGGCGGTCGTACGACTCCGGGAAGCCCTTGCGCGACATGAGCCCGCGCGCCTCCAGCTCCCGGGTGGGCAGCAGGAAGCCGTCCGTCGTGACCAGCTCTACGCGGGGGTGCTCGGGCCAGCGGGAGAGGAGGGCCTGGAGGAGGCGGGCGACCGTCGACTTGCCCACGGCGACCGATCCCGCGACCCCTATGACGAAGGGCGTGCCCGACTGGGAGCCCTGTTCGCCCAGGAAGGTGTTCAGGGCGCCTCTGAGGCCGTCCGTGGCACCGACGTAGAGGTTGAGGAGGCGGGACAGCGGGAGGTAGATGTCCCGCACCTCGTCGAGGTCGATGACGTCACCGAGTCCGCGCAGCTTCTCGACCTCCTCGGCGGTGAGGGGGAGCGGCGTCTTGTCACGCAGCGCGCTCCACTCGGAGCGGGTGAGGTCGACGTAGGGAGTCGCCTCCGGCTTCTGCCGGTGGGCGCTCCGGGGCATCGAGGAGACCGGGGAGATCACAGTCCATTGTTAACGGAGTTTGAACGGGGTGGCGGGGTGGGGTGCGTCACGTGGGCGTCGGCGCGGCTCAGCTGTCCTCGCAGGCCTTCGCCTTGAACTTCTCGATCGGGACCGTGACCTCGGTGTCCGTCTCGTAGCGGACCATGCCCGGGGTGAGCCGGTCCCGGTCCGCCGGGGTGAAGGAGACGCTGGTCGACGACGAGGAGTTGTCGTCGGTCCAGCCGTAGAGGACGTACGTCGACCCGGCCGTGAGCCGGCCGAGGGGCTGGTCGGCGGTCCAGCCGGTGCCGGGGTCGGTGAGGGACCAGGTGGTGAGGCCTTCGCCGAGCTGCGGGCCGGCGGTCCAGGAGCCGACGTCCTCCTGGCGGTCGGGGTCGTCGGCGTCCTTGTAGAGGGTCGCGCCGTCGATGTGGTGTCCGCAGACCATCATCACGCCGAGCAGCTCGCCGTCCTCGGTGACGGAGATGCCGGCCACCGCGTCGACGGGGACCGTGCACCCCGAGAGCGCGGCCAGGCCGACACCGGCGAGGAGCACGGCGAGGGCGCGGCGCGGGACGAGGGCGCGGCGCCGGACGAGTAAGGGCATGCACGGGATCGTAGAGCCTAATCCGCCGCTCGTATCCCCGTGGGAATATCCGAAATCGGGCACGAAGTGCCGTGTCCGGGAGGGTCTCGGCCCCTAGGCTGCCGCGCATGTGCGGAATCGTGGGATACGTGGGGTCGCAGTCGGCGCTCGATGTCGTGATGGCCGGGCTGAAGCGGCTGGAGTACCGGGGGTACGACTCGGCCGGGGTCGCGGTGCCGGCGGACGGCGGCCTCGCGGCGGCCAAGAAGGCCGGGAAGCTGGTCAATCTGGAGAAGGAGCTGGTGGACCGGCCGCTGGTGGCGGGTTCGACCGGGATCGGGCACACCCGGTGGGCGACGCACGGCGGGCCGACCGACGTGAACGCCCATCCGCACCTCGACAACGCGGGGCGGGTCGCCGTCGTGCACAACGGGATCATCGAGAACTTCGCGCTGCTCAGGGCCGAGTTGGCGGAGCGGGGGCACGAGCTGGTGTCGGAGACCGACACCGAGGTGGTCGCGCATCTGCTGGCGGAGGGATTCTCGGTGACCGCGGATCTCGCGGAGGCGATGCGGTTGGTCTGCCGGCGGCTGGAGGGCGCGTTCACGCTGGTCGCGGTGCACGCGGACGAGCCGGACGTGGTGGTGGGGGCGCGCCGGAACTCCCCGCTGGTGGTGGGCGTTGGAGAGGGTGAGGCCTTCCTCGCCTCGGACGTCGCCGCGTTCATCGCCCACACGCGGTCGGCGATCGAGCTGGGGCAGGACCAGGTCGTGGAGCTGCGCCGCGACGGGGTGACGGTGACGGGCTTCGACGGCAGCCCGGCCGAGGTGCGCTCGTACCACGTCGACTGGGACGCGTCGGCGGCGGAAAAGGGGGGTTATGACTACTTCATGCTCAAGGAGATCGCCGAGCAGCCCAAGGCTGTCGCCGATACGCTCCTCGGCCGGATCGACGCGGCCGGCTCACTGACGCTGGACGAGGTGCGGATTCCGCTGGCGGAGCTGCGCGAGGTCGACAAGGTCGTCATCGTCGCCTGCGGTACGGCCTTCCACGCCGGGCTGATCGCCAAGTACGCCATCGAGCACTGGACCCGGATTCCGTGCGAGGTGGAGCTGGCGAGCGAGTTCCGCTACCGGGACCCGATTCTCGGTGCGCGGTCTTTGGTGATCGCCATTTCCCAGTCCGGCGAGACCATGGACACGCTCATGGCGCTACGGCACGCCCGTGAGCAGGGCTCCAAGGTGCTGGCGATCTGCAACACCAACGGCTCGACGATCCCCCGGGAGTCGGACGCGGTGCTGTACACGCACGCGGGGCCGGAGGTGGCGGTCGCCTCGACGAAGGCGTTCCTGACGCAGCTGGTGGCGTGCTACCTGGTCGCGCTGTATCTGGGCCAGGTGCGCGGCACCAAGTGGGGCGACGAGATCTCCGCCGTCATCCGGGACCTGTCGCGGATCTCCTGCGAGGTCGAGCGGGTGCTGGAGACGATGGAGCCGGTGCGGGCGCTGGCGCGGTCGCTGGCCTCGAAGAACACGGTGCTGTTCCTCGGCCGGCACGTCGGCTACCCGGTCGCTCTGGAGGGCGCGCTGAAGCTGAAGGAACTCGCCTATATGCACGCCGAGGGCTTCGCGGCGGGCGAGCTGAAGCACGGGCCGATCGCGCTGATCGAGGAGGACCTGCCCGTGGTCGTGGTCGTGCCCTCGCCTCGGGGGCGATCGGTGCTCCACGACAAGATCGTCTCCAACATCCAGGAGATCCGGGCGCGGGGGGCGCGGACGATCGTGATCGCGGAGGAGGGGGACGAGGCGGTCGTCCCGTACGCCGACCACCTGATCCGGATCCCGGTCACTCCTACACTGCTTCAGCCGTTGGTGGCTACGGTGCCGTTGCAGGTGTTCGCGTGTGAGCTGGCTACGGCTCGGGGGAACGAGGTGGATCAGCCTCGGAACCTGGCGAAGTCGGTGACGGTGGAGTGAGCGAGGGACTGTAGGAAGGCGGCGAAGGCTCCGGTGGGGAAGGTGAGGGTTGCTTCGGCCGGGGCCTTTGAGTCGCGGACGGCTGTGTGGGTGGGGGAGGTGGCTATCTCTACGCATTCGTTGCCGTCGCCCTCGCCCGAGTGGGAGGACTTCCGCCAGTTGTCCATGGGGTACCTCACAGCTCCTTCGCCAGCCGGTGGATGAAGTCGCGGGTCTCGTTCGGTTCGAGCGCTACAGCCTCCACCATACGGAAGCGTGTTCGGTAGATGGTGAGTTGTGCCTCGGAATCGATGAGCACCGAGCCATGAGGTGCGTCCCGCACCACGGTGTCCAGCTTGGGCAGGGGGCCACCGGCGTACGTCATCGTGCTGGAAGCGGCGAAGTCGTCCAGGTCGAACGGAATGGCGCGCAAGGTGACGTGCTCCGCGTCGGACAGCTCAAGGAGTCGCGTGAGCTGGGCCTTTGAAGTGGCGCGATCCCTGACCCTGATGCGCAGGGCCGCCTCGTGGATCAGTGCCTCGTACGGGATCGTGATCTCCTGGCGCGCCTTGCGGTGCTGGATGCGCAACTCGAGTTCTTCAGGGGTGAGTTCGGGCAGCCTCGACGAGAAGACGGCGCGGGCGTAGTCCTCCGTCTGCAAGAGACCCGGCACGTACAGGATGGCCACGTGTCGTAGGAACCGGGCATGGTGCTCCAGCTCGGACAGGTCCAGGAAGGACGTGGGCAACAGGTTCCGGTACGACTCCCACCAGCCGCGCGTCCGGTCCGTGGCCATCGCGACGAGGGCATCGATGAACTCGGCGTCCGTGCAGGCGTAATGGGATGCCAGCCGGCGAATCCGTTGCTCGCTCACGCCGGTGATGCCGGATTCGACGTGAGTGATCTGGACCCGATTCACCCCTAGCAGCGCCGCGGCCTCAATGGTGGTCAGCCCGGCGGCTTCACGGAGCCTCCGGAGTTCGACGCCCAGGCGCATCTGCCGCGCGGTTGGCTCGCGCCTCTGGACCATCGACTTCTCCTCGTTCAGGGGCGGATTGCGGGATCGGCTTGCTCCGACACACATGTTATCCCTACCGTCGGTGACGTAGCGACCACTCTGCGGAAGCGCACCGCTTCGCCCTGCCCGGGCGGCCGCGGCACTGCCACCGCAATCAACTCCCCCTCACCTGAACGGAGTTCTCGCATGCCCGAAAACGAGCCGGAGCCCTGGGAGTACACGTTGTACATCCCGAACGACGTCCGAGCGGTGACCGTCTCCCGCCGCACCCTCCGCCTGATCCTGGCGATGCACGGCCTGATCCGCCTCGTCGACACCGCGGAACTCCTGGCAACGGAACTGATCTCCAACGCCGTACGCCACACGAAGGGCCCGGCGGCGCTGAGGGTGCGGTGGTCGGCGGGGGTGCTGCGGCTCGGGGCGTGGGACGCGAACCCTGAACCGCCGGGGCCGCCGGGGCCGCCGGGGGAGTTGGGGCCGCTTTCGGAGGCGGAGGCGGAGGAGGGGAGGGGGCTGGCGTTGGTGAGGGAGTGCGCGGATGTGTGGGGGTGGCAGCCGTTGTCGAGGAACGGGAGCCGGGGGAAGTACGTGTGGTGTGAGTTGGAGGCGGCGTAGTGCCCAGCCCGTCGCGCAAGGCCATGCACCGCATCTTGCCGAGCGGTGCGCATGCAGGGGCGCCAGAGCGGCGGCAGCCGAGACCGGGGGGATGATTGGCGACTTTGTCCCAGGCCTCAGCGTATTCGGCCAAGTCAGTCCCAGGCGAGGGCGGGACAAATGCGCCAATCCCTCGATGTTCTCCAGCATCGGCACCACACCGACCAAGCCCCGCATCCCGCAGAACCCCAATCGCGGCAAAAACCCGGTACCCGCTCCCACCCGTCCCCCTGCCCCCAAGCCCCGCGTCGAAGCCTGCCTCGACAGCACCTACCTGGCCAAGCACCGGGGAACGGCTACCAACTGGAGGAAGGTGGCTCCGCCTGGATACGAGTGGGCTCGCGACTATGCGACCTGCTTGGGTAACCGTCCGCCCGGTGAGTGGGTGAATGCTTGCCACCTGCTCGGCAAGAGTCTCAGCGGTAATGGTCTGCAACCGGAGAACCTGGCCGCGTGTGCCCGCTCGACCAACGCTGCTGCCCTTGGCGGCGTTCGAGAGCAGAGTGAAGGCGGCGATCGATTCGGGGCAAGTCGTGCGCTATGAGGTGACCCCGAAGTAGCTCAATTTGGAGCGGGGTCAATCGAGGGCAGTCTCTACGTTTCAATCCCGCGTCCCGGCGTGACGGGGCAACCACTGACGGTGGCGCGTCTGCCATGGAAGACTATCGAATCTGATTCGATGAACACCTGGCAGGAATCTTCCGTCGGCTCCAGGTTTCGACTGGAGGACGTGCTCGTGTGGGGCCAGACCAATAGTGCGGATGCCTTGTGTTGGGTGACTTCGGAGGCATGTCGGAGTCATTCTCAGGACGAAGCGTTGGGGGATCCGGAACGCCAGATTCCTCAACTTTAGGGGTGAGGAACGACTGCTGGACTCAGGGGTGGACCCATGGACGGGTAGGACCTTTAACAGATTTGACTGATCAACCCCATTGCAGCGCTGATGGCAGGGGCGCGATGGGATGGGTAGAGAGTGCTGTTGCCTCTCTCTGGAGCCGTGGAATTGTCAGTTCGGTGCGGTCATCCATGACCGCCTTGCAGACGACCGCGAGGGGCAGGAGTGCTGCTTCCTCATGCGGTTCTGGTGGCAGCTGTGCATGTCATACCAAGAGGTGTCGATGGAGCAGCTCAGCCTGAACGTCCGCGAGTCGAAGCTGGCCGTGCTTGAACGGCTGATCAGTGCCATCAGGACATCCCATGATGAGATCGATGCGTGGGTGGTCACCACCCAGGAAGCCTTCCCACTGGTCCAAGATCGTGGGTTCAGGGCCGCCTCCGGAGGCAACAGCTAACGCGGCAGGCTGAGTTGCCGGTGGGAGATGAGGCAGCAGGCGAGCCTGAGAAGCGCTTCGTGGATGTCAGCTCGTCGTTCCCGGCGGATGCGTAGGCGTTGGAAGCCGTGAAGTCAGGCGAAGGTGCGTTCGACCACCCACCGGTAGATTCCGAGACCAGTGCCATGCCGGGTGCCGCGACTCCATAGCTGTCGTAGCCGCGGTCCGCGAACAGAGAGTCGGGTTTGCGCCGTGGCTGTCCGACGACTTTCTGGAAGTCACCCTGGGCAAGACCCTCGCCGGAGAGAAATGGAGTCAGATCATGTCGTTCGTCAGCTACTTCCCTGGGCGCGGGACGGTTCGGGAGACGGCCTATCGGGAGGGCAGGGCTGAAGGGGAGGCCAAGGGGGTTCTCTTCGTGTTGGAGGCGCGTGGCACCTGGGTCGAGCGCTCGCGCACGGTCGAGCGGGTCGAGGATCTGTTCGGTGAGGGCGTGGAAGCTGCTGGGGACCGCTCCGAACAGGGCTGAGAATCCCGGGGCGTGCGATCGGACCGTAGGGTGCGCGCATGAGCATTGTCGGGGTTGGTATCGACGTGGCTGAGATCGAGCGGTTTGCCGGGGCGTTGGAGCGGACTCCTGGGATGGCCGAGCGGCTGTTTGTGGAGAGTGAGTTGTTCTTGGGGAGTGGGGAGCGGCGGGGGGTTGCCTCGCTTGCGGCTCGGTTCGCTGCCAAGGAGGCTCTGGCCAAGGCTCTTGGGGCGCCTTCCGGGCTGCGGTGGACCGATGCCGAGGTGTATGTCGAGGAGAGTGGGCAGCCGAGGCTCAGGGTCAGCGGGACCGTTGCCGCTCGGGCCGCTGCGCTCGGGGTGCGGTCCTGGCATGTGTCGCTCAGTCATGATGCCGGGGTCGCCTCCGCCGTGGTGATCGCCGAAGGGTAGTCCCACAGCCCCGGAGCGGTAGTCCCACAGCCCCGGATGGGCGGCTCCTGCGCTCGGTCGTGCCGTGCGCGAGACTCGGTCTCATGCGTACTGCTTACAGCGTGGAGACGGTCAGGGCTGCCGAGCGGGAGTTGATGGCGCGGTTGCCGGAGGGTGCGCTCATGCAGCGGGCGGCCGCCGGGCTCGCCGCGGCCTGCGCGGATCTGCTGGGGCGGGTGTACGGGCGGCGGGTCGTGCTGCTGGTGGGCAGTGGGGACAACGGTGGGGACGCGCTGTATGCCGGTGCGCGGCTCGCACGGCGGGGCGCGGGGGTTACGGCCGTACTGCTCACGCCCGAACGCGCTCACGCCGGAGGCCTCGCGGCGCTGAGGCGGACCGGAGGGCGCGTGCTGGCACTCGGAGGGCCCGCACAACCGCTCGAAGGCACGGGCGGCTCCTCGCGCGCACCGCTTGAAGGCACGGGCGGCTCCTCGCGCGCACCGCTCGAAGGCACCGGCGGCTCCTCGCACGCACCCCTCGAAGGCAACGGCGACCCCTCACACGCACCGCTCGAAAGCACCGCCCGCCCCTCACGCACCCCACTCGACGACGTCCGGCTCCTCATCGAGCGGGCCGACCTCCTCCTCGACGGCATCGTCGGGATCGGGGGGAAGGGTGGGCTGCGGCCCGATGCGGCCCGGCTCGCCGACCTCGTCGGACGCGCCCGCGGCGCCGTCGTCGCCGTAGATCTGCCCAGTGGGGTCGACGCCGATACCGGGGAGGTGCGCGGGGTGGCCATGAAAGCCGATCTCACCGTGACCTTCGGGGCGCACAAGCCCGGGCTGCTCGTTGATCCCGCGCGGGAGTACGCCGGGTCCGTGCGGCTCGTCGACATCGGGCTCGGGCTGCCCCCGAAGGCCGAGATCGAGGCTCTTCAGCACGTCGACGTCGCGCGGCTGCTGCCCGTGCCCGGTGGAGAGAGTGACAAGTACCGGCGGGGGGTTGTGGGGATCGCGGCCGGGTCCGCGCGGTATCCCGGTGCCGCCGTGCTCGCCGTCGCCGGGGCGCTGCGCGGGGGCGCCGGGGCCGTGCGGTATGTCGGGCCCGCCGGGGGCGCCGTGCTCGCGCGTTTTCCCGAGACGCTCGTCTCCGACTGGGGGCCGAGGCAGGCCGGGCGGGTGCAGGCGTGGGTCGTCGGGCCCGGGGCCGGGGAGGACGGTGCCGCCGTCTCCGAGGTGCTGTCGGCCGACGTGCCGGTGCTGATCGATGCGGACGGGCTGCGGCTCGCCGACCGGGATGCCGTACGACGGCGTAGTGCGCCCACGCTCATGACCCCGCACGCCGGAGAGGCCGCCGCGCTGCTCGGGGTGGCCCGGGAGGAGGTTGAGGGGGCGCGGCTCGCGTCGGCGCGGGAGCTGGCCTCGCGGTACTCCGCGACCGTGCTGCTCAAGGGGTCGACCACGCTGGTCGCCGACGCGGCCGGTGGTGCCGTACGCGTGAATCCGACCGGTACGGCCTGGCTGGCCACCGCCGGGAGCGGTGACGTGCTGTCCGGGCTCGCGGGGTCGCTGCTGGCCGCCGGGCTCGACGCGCGGGACGCCGGCAGTGTGGCCGCCTACCTCCACGGCCTCGCGGGACGGTTCGCGGCGAACGGCGCACCGATCGGCGCGCACGACGTGGCGGAGGCGATTCCGGCCGCCTGGCGGGACGTCCGGGAAGGGTGACGTCGTAAATCCGGCAAGGACGAACACCGCCCCAAGCCCTACCTGAAGACGAACACCGCACCAAGACCTACCTGATGGGAGTAATCCCCGTCGGCCGAATGTGCGGAGCCGAAAGGGCGATGTTTCGCTGGCCGCATGGATGAGCCACATATACGCGGCGCCACCCGGCGCGAGGTGCTCGGGGGAGCGGCCGCCGTGCTGGGAAGTCCCGTTCTCGGGGGGCACACAGGGACCCGGGAGCCCCCGGACACGGATTCCGCCGGCAGCTGCGGCAGTGACTACGACGAGGAGTTCGAGGAACTGCTGGAGGCCGCCCCCGACCCGGAGGTCCTCGGCGACCGCTCTCTCGCCGCCGCCCGCTGGAGCCGCCCCCTGCGGCGCCGTTTCAAAGTGACGATGCGTTACAAGGTGCGCGGCAACTGGCTGGTCGGCTACCACACCGGCATCGACCTCGCCGTACCGAGAGGCACCCCGGTCTACGCGGTCGGCTCCGGGGTCGTCGTGCTGGCCAGCTGGTCGGGGTCGTACGGGAAGGCCGTGACGATCAAGCTGAGTGACGCGCACTACGTCGTCTACGGGCACCTGAACCGCATCTCGGTCGCGCGCGGCGCGAAGGTCAGGGCCGGGACCCGGATCGGCAACAGCGGCAGCACCGGCCGCACCACCGGCCCCCATCTGCACTTCGAGGTCCGCGCCCGGCGGCAGTACGGCTCGGACATCGACCCGGTGAGATACCTCGCCCGGCACGGTCTCAAACTGTGAGGCGTGCTCCCCGCCCCGCTGGGGACGTGCTCAACGGGAGTCACCGACCCCTCTGAGACACTGGGGACGCCATGAACGAGACAGCCACCGCCCCGACCGCACCCCTGCGCGCCCGCGCGGAGATCGACCTGGCCGCGCTGCGGAGCAACGTACGCGCGCTGCGCGGCCTCGCCCCGGGTGCCGCGCTCATGGCCGTGGTCAAGTCCGACGCGTACGGCCACGGCGCGGTGCCGTGCGCCCGCGCCGCGGTCGAGGCGGGGGCGTCCTGGCTGGGCACCGCCACCCCCGAAGAGGCCCTGATGCTGCGGGCGGCGGGCCTTCCGGGACGCATCATGTGCTGGCTGTGGACGCCCGGCGGGCCCTGGCGGGAGGCGATCGAGGCCGATCTCGACGTCTCCGTGAGCGGGCTGTGGGCGCTGCGCGAGGTCATCGAGGCGGCCCGCGCGGCCGGCCTCCCCGCGCGCGTGCAGCTCAAGGCCGACACCGGCCTCGGGCGCAACGGCTGCCAGCCCGACGACTGGCCGGATCTCGTCGCCGAGGCCCTCGCCGCCGAGCGCGCGGGCCTGCTCCGCGTCACCGGGCTCTGGTCGCACTTCGCCTGCGCCGACGAGCCCGGCCACCCCTCGATCGGTGCGCAGCTCACGAGCTTCCGCGAGATGGTCTCGTACGCCGAACAGCGCGGCGCCCGCCCCGAGGTGCGGCACATCGCCAACTCGGCCGCCACCCTCACGCTCCCCGAGAGCCACTTCGACCTGGTGCGCGCCGGGGTCGCGGTCTACGGCATCTCGCCCAGCCCCGAGATCGGCGCCCCCGCCGACTTCGGACTGCGCCCGGTGATGACGCTCTCCGCGTCGATCGCCCTGGTCAAGCGGGTCCCGGGGGGCCACGGCGTCAGCTACGGCCATCGGTACGTCACCCCGGGCGACACCACCCTCGGGCTGGTACCGGTCGGCTACGCGGACGGCGTCCCGCGGCACGCCTCCGGCACCGGGCCGGTGCTGGTGGACGGCAAGTGGCGTACGGTCGCCGGGCAGATCGCCATGGACCAGTTCGTCGTCGATCTCGGCGGCGACGAGCCCGCGAACGGCACCCGGGCCGTCCTCTTCGGCCCCGGCGACGACGGCGAGCCCACCGCCGAGGACTGGGCGCAGGCCGCGGGCACCATCGCGTACGAAATCGTCACCCGGATCGGAACGCGCGTTCCCCGCGTCTATGTGAACGAGGAACTAGCGGGGTGACAAGCGGGGTAACCGCACAGAGCGCGCACGAAACGGCGCGTCGGCACCACCCGTAGCCCCGGGCACCATCCATAGCCCCGGCACCACCCGGCACCACCCGGAACATCCGGCCCAGTGAACAGGAGCGGTACGTGAGCGAGAGCAGCGCGGAGGCCGTCGCGAGCGCCGCCACGGCGGTCGTCGCCTCCGCCGCCACGGGGGCGGCGAGCGGTGGCTGGCGCAGGGCCACCGGGATCGCGGGGGCCGCGATAGGCGTGGTCGCGGCCGGCGCCGCGGCCGGTGTGGCCATCGAACGGCTCACCGTCGGGCGCGGCATGCGCATGAAGGCGCGGCTCGCCCTCGACTCGACCGGGCCCTACGGCGCGCTGCGCGGCACCCCCGGCAAGGCGCAGGCCGACGACGGCACCGAGCTGTACTACGAGGTCGACGACGTCGACCCGGACGCCGTACCCCCGCTCTCGCCGCGCCGGCGCCGGTTGTTCGGGCGCAAGGCACCGGCACCCGTCACCGTCGTCTTCAGCCACGGCTACTGCCTCAGCCAGGACTCCTGGCACTTCCAGCGGGCGGCCCTCAGGGGCGTCGTGCGCAGCGTGTACTGGGACCAGCGCAGCCACGGGCGCTCCGCGCGGGGCGTACGGCAGGTTCAGGACGGGGTGCCGGTCGACATCGAGCAGCTCGGGCGGGACCTGAAGGCCGTTATCGACGCGGCGGCGCCCGAGGGGCCGATCGTGCTCGTCGGGCACTCCATGGGCGGGATGACCGTCATGGCGCTCGCCGACCAGTACCCCGAGCTGATCCGGGACCGGGTGGTCGCCGTGGCGCTGGTGGGCACCTCGTCGGGGAAGCTCGGGGAAGTGAACTTCGGGCTGCCGGTCGCCGGAGTCAACGCCGTACGGCGGGTGCTGCCGGGGGTGCTCAAGGCGCTCGGGCAGCGGGCCGAGCTGGTGGAGAAGGGGCGGCGGGCGACCGCCGATCTGTTCGCCGGGATCATCAAGCGGTACTCCTTCGCCTCCCGGGACGTCGACCCGGCCGTCGCGCGGTTCGCGGAGCGGATGATCGAGGGCACGCCGATCGACGTGGTCGCCGAGTACTACCCGGCCTTCGACAACCACGACAAGACGGAGGCGCTCGCGCACTTCGCGGACAAGCCGGTGCTGGTGCTCGCCGGGGTGGGGGACATGGTGACGCCGAGCGAGCACAGCGAGGCGATCGCCTCCCTGCTGCCGGCGGCGGAGCTGGTCCTCGTCCCCGACGCCGGGCACCTCGTGATGCTGGAACACCCGGAAGTGGTCACCGACCGCCTCGCCGACCTCCTCACCCGTGCGGGTGCCGTGCCGGCAGGGGCTACCGTGGGCGGCTATGGAAGCACCAGCACCGCGCAACCAGGGTGAGCGGATCGACCGCCCGAGCCACCTGGACATCACCGTCACCTCCCCCGAGCAGATGACGGAGCTCGGGCGGCAGCTTGCCAAGCTGCTCAGGGCCGGGGATCTCGTGATGCTCAGTGGGGAGCTCGGCGCGGGCAAGACGACGCTCACCCGTGGGCTCGGTGAAGGGCTCGGTGTACGGGGCGCCGTCACCTCGCCGACCTTCGTGATCGCCCGCGTGCACCCCTCCCTCGGCGACGGGCCGCCGCTCGTCCACGTCGACGCGTACCGCCTGGGCGGCGGGCTCGACGAGATGGAGGACCTCGACCTCGACGTCTCGCTGCCCGAGTCGGTGATCGTCGTGGAGTGGGGCGAGGGCAAGGTCGAGGAGCTGACCGACGAGCGGCTCCAGGTCGTCATCCACCGGGCCGTCGGGGACACCGACGACGACGTACGGCACGTGACCCTGACGGGGCTGGGGGAGCGGTGGGCCGCCGCCGACCTGAGCGGGCTCGGGGCTTGACCGTCGGTCGATTTCCGTGAACGTTCCGACAAACCGTCGGCAAGATGTTGCATTCGGTGTCACGTGCGTGGTCACATGGTATCCAGCTTGTAGTTAGGTCTACCTAACTACGCCCGCCCCCGAACTCCAGGAGGCGTCCATGTCGGCCACCGAGAACAAGCCGGAACCGCGGCCGTACGCGGTCGTCGCCGGCGTGTCCATGCGCGATCTGCTGGCGTCCTGCGAGGCCGCTCGCGCGGTGTCGACGCCGCCGCGGGTGCCGGATCCGGGGACGGGGCGGGTCGTCGAGCGCAAGGCCGCGTAGAGCCACACTCAGTGGATCACCACGACCCGCACGCCGATCGTCGCGAACGTCCACATCGCCTCGCCGTCCTCGCGGGACTCGCGGATGCCGCCGGTTCGTGTGACGGGGACGGCGGTCGCGGGGGCCTTCTTCACGGCCGCGCTGAAGCCGATCGCCAGACCGTCCACGCCGGTGAAGCGGACGACGTGTTCGATGAGGGTGCCGTCGGAGCCGGTGATCTCGCCCGAGCGGGAGGTGACCGTGTAGGTGCCGGGAGCGGGGTCGATGGTGCCGGGGGTGACCGCGAAGGTGCGGGTGACCTTGTCGGCCTGTTCGACCAGCCAGACCCGGTTGTCGTCGAGGGAGTAGACGACGCGTTCGCCCTTGCCGGTGCCTGGGGGGAGGGCGGTGGGGTGCTGTTTGTCTCTCGGGGCCTTTGAGATCACGGCGGCGGGGACGGTGCCGGTGTGGGTCTTGTCGGGGGCCGTCGCGTGGGCCTGATAGGTGAGGAAGCCGACGGCTGCGAGGGCCGTTGCGGTGAGACCGGTTACGAAGCTTGCGTTGCTGGTGGGCACCGGTGGGTCACCTCTTGAGTGCTTGATCCCGATTTGTCGTGACGGTAGCAGGTTGTTTGTCGGGTGCGGCGCCATTGGGGCTGGTCGCGCAGTTCCCCGCGCCCCCAGGAAGCGGCCTGCGGCCGCTATAACCCTCCAGGAGCCGTACGCTGTTTGCGTGCTCTTGCTCGCTGTCGATACCGCCACTCCTGCCGTGACCGTTGCTCTGCATGACGGGCGGGGGGTCGTTGCCTCGTTCGGTCAGGTGGATGCTCGTCGGCATGGGGAACTGCTGCTTCCCGCCGTCGATCGGGTGCTCGCCGAAGGCGGGGTGAAGCTGGATGCCGTCACCGGGATCGTCGTGGGGGTCGGCCCCGGGCCGTACACCGGGCTCAGGGTCGGGCTGATGACCGCCGACACCTTCGGGCTCGCCCTCGGGATCCCCGTGCACGGCGTGTGCACACTGGACGGACTCGCGTACGCCGCCAAGGTCGAGGGGCCCTTCGTGGTCGCGACCGACGCGCGCCGCAAGGAGGTCTACTGGGCCCGCTACGGCGACCCGCGCACCCGGCTGACCGACCCGGCCGTCGACCGGCCCGCCGACATCGCCGCGCAGGTCGCGGGGGTGCCCGCGGTCGGGGCCGGGGCGCTGCTCTACCCCGAGACCTTCGCCGACGCCCGCGGGCCCGAGCACGTGTCGGCCGCCGCGCTCGCCTCCCTCGCCGCCGAACGGCTCGCCGCGGGCGAGGAGCTGGAGGCGCCCCGGCCGCTGTATCTGCGCCGGCCCGACGCCCAGGTCCCCAAGAACTACAAGGTGGTCACGCCCAAGTGACCACATCCCTGACTCCTGTGCTGCGCGAGATGCGCTGGTGGGACATCGATCCCGTGCTGGAACTGGAGAAGGACCTCTTCCCCGAGGACGCCTGGTCGCGAGGGATGTTCTGGTCCGAGCTGGCGCACGCCCGGGGGGCCGAGGCGACCCGGCGCTATCTCGTCGCCGAGTCGGGCGAGCGGATCGTCGGCTACGCGGGGCTCGCCAGCGCCGGCGAGCTTGGGGACGTCCAGACGATCGCCGTCGCCCGGGACCACCAGGGGACCGGACTCGGTGGCCGGCTGCTGACCGAACTGCTGCGGGCCGCCACCGAGTTCGACTGCGCCGAAGTGATGCTGGAGTGCCGGATCGACAACATCCGCGCGCAGAAGCTCTACGAGCGCTTCGGCTTCGAGGCCATCGGCTTCCGGCGCGGCTACTACCAGCCGGGCAACGTCGACGCCCTGGTCATGCGACTGACCGACCCTTCCACATCCGTACGAGGAACCGAGATCAATGGCTGACGAACCGCTTGTCCTGGGCATCGAGACCTCCTGTGACGAGACCGGCGTCGGCATCGTCCGGGGGACGACCCTGCTGGCCGACGCCATCGCGTCCAGCGTCGACGAGCACGCCCGGTTCGGCGGTGTGGTGCCGGAGGTGGCGAGCCGGGCACATCTGGAGGCCATGGTCCCCACCATCGACCGCGCGCTGAAGGAGGCGGGGGTGAGCGCGCGGGACCTGGACGGCATCGCGGTCACCGCCGGTCCCGGTCTCGCCGGTGCCCTGCTCGTCGGGGTCTCGGCCGCGAAGGCGTACGCCTACGCCCTCGGCAAGCCGCTCTACGGCGTCAACCACCTCGCCTCGCACATCTGCGTCGACCAGCTGGAGCACGGCGCGCTGCCCGAGCCGACGATGGCGCTGCTGGTGTCCGGTGGCCACAGCTCGCTGCTGCTGTCCACCGACATCACCTCGGACGTACGACCGCTCGGCGCGACCATCGACGACGCGGCGGGCGAGGCCTTCGACAAGATCGCCCGGGTGCTGAACCTCGGCTTCCCCGGCGGTCCCGTCATCGACCGGTACGCGCGCGAGGGCGACCCGACGGCGATCGCGTTCCCGCGCGGGCTGACCGGGCCGCGGGATCCGGCGTACGACTTCTCCTTCTCCGGGCTGAAGACGGCCGTGGCCCGCTGGATCGAGGCGAAGCGGGTGGCGGGTGAGGAGGTGCCGGTGCGGGACGTGTCGGCGTCCTTCCAGGAGGCGGTCGTGGACGTGCTGACCCGCAAGGCGGTGCGGGCCTGCAAGGACGAGGGCGTCGACCACCTGATGATCGGCGGTGGGGTGGCCGCCAACTCCCGGCTGCGGGCGCTGGCGCAGGAGCGCTGCGAGCAGGCCGGGATCCGACTCCGGGTGCCGCGGCCGAAGTTGTGCACCGACAACGGCGCGATGGTCGCGGCCCTCGGCGCGGAGATGGTCGCCCGGGGCCGCCCCGCCTCCAGCTGGGACCTCTCCGCCGACTCCTCCCTCCCGGTGACCGAACCCCACGTCCCGGGACACGACCACGTCCACGAGGTCAGCAAGGAGAACCTCTACTCGTGACGGTCGCGCTGATGTGGGAGGCCAAGGCGGCCGAGGGCCGCGGCGACGAACTCCTCGCCTGGGCCCGCTACCAGGATCTTCCCGTACGACCCCTGCGGCGCGAGACCTTCCGCGCACCGCAGGACCGTGTCCTGGTCATCACGTGGTGGGACGCGCCCTATGACGCAGATCTGCCGGAACTTCCGGAGCCCGAAGGGGAGTTGGTCACCCGGGCGGTCCATCGGTGGCGGTTCGAGTCGGTGGGCGTGGAGTGACGGGCGTGTAGTAGTACTCCGCCGGGTCCCTGCCCTTGCGGCCGAGCCACAGCAGTACGCCGTGCCGGCGCTCGTGACGGGCGCCGACCAGGCCGCGGCTCAGCGGGTCGAGGAACATGTACAACAGGCCCGCGATCAGGTACGGCTCCCACAGCAGGGACACGGGCAGCACCACGGCCACGGGGGCGGCGGCGAAGGCGAGCATGGCACCGTGGAACTGGGGCTGGAGCAGGGTGAAGCGGTCCGTCGGCCAGTAGCCGTAGGGGACGTGCCGGGGAAGCGCCGTCTCCAGCTCCCGCACCATGCCGAGCACGGGGACGCGGGTCGCCCGGAGCGCGAGGCACAGCACCAGGACCGCCGCCACCATGCCGAAGGTGTCCCACCAGCTCTCGCGCAGCAACGACGACCCGCGAACCGCGAACACGACCGCCGTGGTGATGGCCAGCGCACACCACGCGGCGATGGCCATCCGTAACTCGTGATGGACGTACCGGATCATCGCCCCCCCCGTGCGCTCCCGGCACCGGGCCGCTCACCCCGCGTCCGACACCTCCGTCTCGCAGCGCAGCCGCCGATCTGGCCCCAACTCCCGCACTGGACCCGTGAGTTCGATGCGGGCCGTGTGCCGGACGTCCGCGCTCGACACCGCCAACCGTAGTTCCAGGGCGCCCGGTTCGACCACCCTTCGGCCGGAACGGTCGGTGAAGGCCGAAAGATCCGCGTGGAAGTGGAAGGTGACCCTGCGGGACTCGTCCGGGGACAGCTCCAGGCGCTGGTAGGCGATCAGGCGGACGTCGGGGCGGGTCACCGAGGCGACCGGGTCGTGGAGGTAGAGCTGGATGACGTCCGCGCCGGCCCGGTCGCCGGTGTTGCGGACCGTGAGGGCGAGGTCGTACGTGCCGTCGGTGGTGAGCTCGGGGGCCGTGCCAGCGAAGTCGGACCAGGTGAACTCCGTGTAGGAGCGGCCATGTCCGAAGGCGTACAGCGGGGTCGGGTCCACGCTGCTGACCTCGCCCGCGAGGCCGAGCGGCGGCTGGAGGTAGGTCCAGGGCTGGCCGCCGGGCACCTGCGGGACGCTCACCGGCAGGCGGCCGGACGGGTTGACCCGGCCCGACAGCACGCCCGCGACCGCGGGGCCGCCCTCCTCTCCCGGGAAGAAGGCCTGTACGACCGCGCCGAGCCGACCGTTCCAGCGGCCGAGCGCGTAGGGGCGGCCGGTGAGCAGGACCAGCACGACCGGGACGCCCGTCGCCACCAGGGTGTCCAGCAACTCCGCCTGTACACCGGGGAGTTGGAGGTCCGTCACATCGCAGCCCTCGCCGGACGTGCCGCGTCCGAACAGACCCGCCCGGTCGCCCAGCACCGCCACGCAGACGTCCGCCTCGGCCGTCCGCGCCACCGCCTCCTCGAAGCCGCCGGTGTCGGGGTCGTCCACCCCGCAGCCCTCGGCGAACGTGACCTTGGCGTCGGGGAGTTCGGCCCGCAGCGCCTCCAGGACCGTGGGAATCTCGATGCCCATCGGGATCTCGGGGTGGTGGGTGAGGACGTGCGAGGGGAAGGAGTAGCAGCCCAGCATGGCCAGCGCGTCGGCGGCGCGCGGTCCGACCACCGCGATCCGGGTGTCCGGCGCCAGCGGGAGCAGGCCGTCGGGGTTGTCGAGGAGGACCACCGACTCCTCGGCCAGCCTGCTGGCGAGCGCGCGGTTCGCCGCCGAGTCGAGGTCGACGCGCTCGGCCGGGGTCGGGTCCCAGTCCTCGTCCAGGAGGCCCAACTCGCACTTCTGGAGCAGGACTCGGCGGGCCGCCCGGTCGATCAGGTCCTCCGGGACCTGCCCCGCCTGGACCGCCTCCAGCAGGGGTTTGCCGTAGCACTTCACCGTGGGCAGCTCGACGTCGAGACCCGCGTCGAGGGCCGCGTGCGCCGCGCCCGCCTCGGTGCCGGCGATCCGGTGCAGGCTCTTGAGGAAGCCGACGCCGAAGTAGTCGGAGACGACCGTGCCGGTGAACCCCCACTCCTCGCGCAGGAGTTGGCTGAGCAGGCCGGGGTCGGCGGAGGCCGGGACGCCGTCGATGTCGTTGTAGGCCGCCATCACCGACCGGGCGCCGCCCTCACGCAGGCCGAACTCGAAGGGCGGGAGGGTGATGTCGGCGAACTCCCGGACGCCCGCGCGCACGGGGGCGAGGTTGCGGGCGCCCGCCGAGGAGGCGTACCCGGCGAAGTGCTTGAGCGTGGCGACGACCCCCGTCGACTCCAGGCCCCGCACATACGCGGCGGCGATCGTGCCGACCAGGTAGGGGTCCTCGCCGATCGTCTCCTCGACCCGTCCCCAGCGCGGGTCGCGGACCACGTCCAGGACGGGGGCCAGGCCCTGGTGGACGCCGACCGCGCGCAGGTCGCGGCCGATGGCCCGGCCCACCTCCTCGACCAGGCCGGCGTCGAAGCTCGCGCCCCAGGCGAGCGGGACCGGGTAGGCGGTGGCCTGCCAGGTGGTGAAGCCGGCCAGGCACTCCTCGTGGGCGAGCGCCGGGATGCCGAAGCGGCCCGCCTCGGCGATACGGCGCTGGGCGCGGGCGAGCGCCTGCGCGCCCAGCGCCGGGTCCACCGGGGCGGTGCCGAAGGGGCGGGTGAGCTGGCCGAGCCCGTGGGTGATCAGCTCGGCCCAATCATCGTCGGAGAAGCCGGCGGCCATCTCGCTCTGCAGGGGCGCGACTCCGTCCCCGTCGGCGCTGGCGCCCACCCACACGCCGTACAACTGGGCGGTCTTCTCCTCCAGGGTCATCCGGGAGAGCAGGTCGTCGACGCGGTCGGAGGCGGGCAGGGCGGGGTCACGCCAGGGCGAGGTGGTCATGAAACTCCTGTCGGTTCGACTGTTGGTCGACGACCTCTAGCGAATGTTTCGACATGTAATCCGAATGTTTTGGGAACCTAGGGCGGTGCGGAAGGTTCGTCAAGAGGGCACGCAGGGATACGATCGCCGCCATGACACCCTCCGAGGCCGCCGGAAACCGTGCACAGACCGCCACGCTCGCCGAGATCGCCCGGGAGGCCGGCGTCTCGGCGCCGACAGTTTCGAAGGTCCTCAACGGTCGTGCGGACGTGGCCCCCGCGACCCGCAGCCGCGTCGAGGACCTGCTGCGCGCGCACGGCTACCGGCGCCGACGCGCCGAGGCGAGCCGCTCGCCCCTGATCGACCTGGTCTTCCACGAGCTGGAGAGCGCGTGGGCGATGGAGGTCATCCGGGGCGTGGAGAACGTGGCGCGGGACACCGGGCTCAGCGTGGTCCTCAGCGAGAGCGCGGGGCGGCTCACGCCGGGGCGGACCTGGGCCGACCAGGTCGCCGCGCGTCGCCCGCACGGCGTGATCCTCGTGCTGAGCGGCCTCGACGAGTCGCAGCGTGCGCTGCTGAGCAGCAGGTCCATCCCCTTCGTCGTGATGGACCCGGCCGGCGACCCGGGCGCCGACGTGCCCTCGATCGGCGCCACCAACTGGCAGGGCGGGCTCGCCGCGACCCGGCACCTGGTCGAGCTCGGCCACCGCAGGATCGGCGCGATCAGCGGGCCCTCCCGGATGATGTGCAGCCGCGCCCGTATCGACGGCTACCGGGCCGCCCTGGAGACCGCCGGGCTGCCGGTCGACCCCGGACTGATCATGGCCGGTGACTTCCACCATGAGACCGGCTACCGCCAGGGCCTGGAGCTGCTGCGCCGCCCGGACCGGCCCACCGCGGTCTTCGCCGGCAACGACCTGCAGGCGCTCGGTGTCTACGAGGCCGCGCGTGAGCTGGGTCTGAGGATCCCGGAAGACCTGAGCGTCGTCGGCTTCGATGATCTGCCGGTGGCGCCGTGGGTGGGGCCGCCGCTGACGACCGTACGGCAGCCGCTCACGGAAATGGCCGAGGCGGCGGCTCGCTTGGTGCTCGACCTCGGCCGCGAGGACGCCATGTCTGCGGCGACGCGGGTGGAGCTGGCGACGAGCCTGGTAGTGCGCAGTAGCACGGCTGTGGCTGGTGGCTGATTCGCGGGTGCGGGTGCGTTGTGGCTGGTCGCGCAGTTCCCCGCGCCCCTGAGGGTGGGTGACCTTGACGGGTGGTGTGCCTGCGCCCACACTCCTCCGAAGCCAATCGGTTGTAAGGCCGAAACTTTCGGAGGCACCCGCATGAGATCTCTGAGAACAGGCTTACCGCTGCTTTTCCTGGGCGCGCTCCTCGCGGCGGCCCCCGTCGCGCACGCCGCCGACACGCCCCTGCGTGACCTCGCCGCCGCCAAGGGCAAGGTCATCGGGACGGCGGTCACCGGGTCCAAGCTCACCGGGTCCTACGGCGACCTCGCGGGCGCGCAGTTCAACTCGCTGACCCCCGGAAACGCCATGAAGTGGGGCTCGGTCGAGCCGACCCGCGGCAGCTACAACTGGGCCGAGGCCGACCAGATCGTGAACTTCGCCGAGGCCCACGGCCAGCAGGTGCGCGGCCATACCCTGGTCTGGCACAGCCAGAACCCGAGCTGGCTGACGAACGGCACCTGGACCGCGGCCCAGCTGAGCACGCTCCTCAACGACCACATCGCGCTCGAAGTCGGCCGGTACAAGGGGCGGTTGGCGGCCTGGGACGTCGTCAACGAGCCCTTCAACGAGGACGGCACCTACCGTCAGACCCTCTGGTACAACGGCCTCGGCACCGGCTACATCGCCCAGGCCCTGACCGCCGCCCGCGCCGCCGACCCGGCCGCCAGGCTCTACATCAACGACTACAACGTCGAGGGCGTCAACGCGAAGAGCACGGCGTTGTACAACCTGGTCAAGTCCCTCAAGGAGCAAGGGGTTCCGATCGACGGCGTGGGTCTGCAGGCCCATCTGATCCTCGGCCAGGTGCCCGCCACCCTCCAGCAGAACATCCAGCGCTTCGCCGGCCTCGGCGTGGACGTGGCGATCACCGAGCTGGACATCCGGATGACGCTGCCGTCCGACAGCACCAAGCTCGCCCAGCAGGCCGCCGACTACAAGGCGGTCATGAACGCGTGCGTGGCGGTCACGCGCTGCGCCGGCGTCACCGTGTGGGGCTTCACCGACTCCGACTCCTGGGTGCCGAGCACGTTCCCCGGACAGGGCGCGGCGACGCCGTACGACGAGAACTACGCGCCGAAACCGGCGTACTACGCGATCGCGGAGGCGCTGGGCGGCAGCGGTCCCTCTACGGACGGCTGCACCGCCGCCTATGCCGTGACCAGCCAGTGGAACACCGGCTTCACCGGCCAGGTGACGATCTCCTGCTCGGGTGCCGCGCTGTCCTCCTGGAAGGCGGTGTGGACCTTCGGCGCGGGGCAGCAGATCACCCAGGCCTGGAACGCCACCTGCACCCAGACCGGGGCGGCCGTCAGCTGCGCCAACGCCTCCTACAACGGGACGGTGCCCTCCGGCGGCTCGGTGACCTTCGGGTTCAACGCGTCCTGGAGCGGAAACAACCCGGTGCCCTCCGTGACGTTGGGATGAGAAGTCTGAGAATTTCCGAAGTAATGGGGTCGGGTGGTTCCTGCCCGTAATAATTCGGACTTATGTTCCTGCCCGTGACAGGAGACGACGAGGGCAGAAGAGCGGGCCGGCGGCCCCGAATACTGAAGGTCGCCGGCCTCGCGCTCGCGGGTGTGCTGGTCGCCGGGTGCGCCGCCGGCGGCTGGGTGTACTGGCATCTCAACAGCAACATCAAGAGCGTCGACATCAACAGCGCGCTCGGCGACGACCGGCCCGCCAAGGCCGTCGTCACCCCCACCCCCTCCGGCACCGCCTCCGCCACCCCACTGCCCACCGGCTCCGTGAACATCCTGGTCCTCGGCTCGGACTCGCGCAGCGGCAAGGAGAACAAGGCGCTCGGCGGCGGCAGCAGCACCGGCGCCCGCTCCGACACCGCGATGGTCGTGCACATCGACGCGGGCCGCAGCAGCGCGACGGTCGTCAGCATCCCGCGCGACACCCTCGTCACCCGCCCCTCCTGCCCGCTGGCGGACGGCGGCTCCACGGCGGTCGCCTACAACGCGATGTTCAACAGCGCCTACTCGGTGGGCGGGCCGGTGTGCGCGGTCAAGACGGTCGAGTCGATCACGAACGTCCGCATGGACCACTACATCGAGATCGACTTCTCGGGCTTCGCGAAGCTGGTGAACGCGCTCGGCGGGGTCACGGTGACCACGGACGAGGACATCTCCGACTCCGACAGCCATCTGAATCTGAAGGCCGGCACCCACCACCTCGACGGCAAGACCGCCCTCGCGCTCGCCCGCACCCGGCACGGCATAGGCGACGGCAGCGACCTCGGCCGCATAGGCCTCCAGCAGAAGCTGGTGAAGGCCCTCCTGGAGCAGATCTCCTCGACGAACCTGCTCACCGACCCGGCCAAGCTGTACACCGTCGCCGACGCGGTCACCGACAGCCTCACCACGGACACGGGCCTCGACTCCCTGACCGAACTGATGGAACTGGGCCAGAGCCTGAAGGGCCTGTCGGCCGCCGACGTGAAGACCGTGACCATGCCGGTCGTCACCGCGCCCTCGAACCCGAACCGGGTGGTCGCGAAGGAGCCGGCGGCGGGGGAGCTGTGGGAGTCGTTGAAGTGAGGCGCTGAAGTGATGCGCTGAGGTGAGAAAAAAATCTTCGGGGAATTTCAGGGCGGGTGTCGATCCGGGCGTTCCCCGATCGACGCAGGGGTGAGAGGCCGGAAGAACCGGCCTCCGAACCCTTGAGGAGTCACCATGCCGCGTTACCTCTCCCTCGTGCAGATCGACGAGAAGACCGCGCCCGCCGAAGGCCCCAGCGCCGAGCTGATGCAGCGGATGGGGGAGCTGATCGAGGAGATCACCAAGGCCGGGGTGATGCTGGACACCGCCGGGCTCACGCCGTCCGCGCAGGGGACGCGGGTGCGCTGGGAGGGCGGCGAGATCTCCGTGACCGACGGGCCCTTCACCGAGGCCAAGGAGGTCGTCGGCGGGTACGCGCTCATGCAGTGCAAGGACAAGGCCGAGGCCCTGGAGTGGACCAAGCGCTTCCTGAAGGTGCACGAGCCGTTCTGGACGGTGACCTGCGAGGTCCGCGAGATCGCGGAGGGCTGAGCCCGCCGTTCCCTGGCCGGGGGGGACGTACGGGGTGTCGAATGGGGGGCTGTGAGCACACAGCCCCCCGCCGACGCCGTAGCCGACACCCCCGCCGGCGCCGACCCCCGTCACGCCATCGAGACCGTCTTCCGTATCGAGTCGCCCAGGGTCGTCGCCGGCGTCACCCGTGTCGTCCGTGACGTCGGCATCGCCGAGGAGCTGGCTCAGGACGCCCTGGTCGCGGCGCTGGAGCAGTGGCCCCGGGACGGCGTCCCCGACAACCCGGGCGCCTGGCTGATGGCCACCGCCCGCAACCGCGCCGTCGACCTGATCCGGCGCCGGGACACCTACGCCCGCAAGCTCGCCGAGATCGGCCGCAGCCTGGACACGACCGTCCCGCCGGAGGAGCCGGCCGACCCGGACGACATCGACGACGACCTCCTCAGACTCGTCTTCACCACCTGCCACCCGGTGCTCTCTGCCGAGGCTCGCACGGCCCTCACCCTGCGCCTGCTCGGCGGCCTGACGACCGCGGAGATCGCCCGCGCCTTCCTCGTCCCGGAGCCGACGGTCGCCCAGCGCATCGTCCGCGCGAAACGCACCCTCGCCACGAAGAACATCGCCTTCGAGGTCCCCTACGGCCCCGACCGCGAGGCCCGCCTCGGCTCGGTCCTGGACGTCATCTACCTGATCTTCAACGAGGGTTACGCCGCCACGGCCGGCGACGACTGGCTGCGCCCCTCCCTCTGCGAGGACGCCCTGCGCCTGGCCCGCGTGTTGGCGGCCCTGATGCCCAAGGAACCCGAAGTGCACGGCCTCGCCGCCCTGTTGGAGTTCCAGGCCTCCCGCGCGGCGGCCCGCACCGGCCCCTCCGGCGAACCGGTCCTCCTCAAGGACCAGAACCGCGGCCGCTGGAACCGCATGCTCATCGCCCGCGGCATCAAGTCCCTCGCCCGCGCCGACGCCACCGCCACCGGCGCCCCCGGTCCGTACGTCCTCCAGGCCACCATCGCCGCCTGCCACGCGCACGCCCACTCCTACGACGAGACCGACTGGCCGAGCATCGTGACCCTCTACGCCCTGCTCGCCGTACGCACCCCGTCCCCGGTCGTCGAACTCAACCGCGCGGTCGCCGTCTCCATGTCCGAGGGCCCGGGCCCGGCCCTGGCGATCGTGGACGCCCTCACCGACGAACCGGCCCTGCGCGACTACCACTTGCTCCCCAGCGTCCGCGGCGACCTCCTCACCCGCCTGGGCCGTACGACGGAGGCACGCGCGGAGTTCGCCCGGGCGGCGGCGCTGACCCGCAACGCCCGGGAGCGAGAGCTGCTGCTGCGCAGAGCGGCCGACTGAGGCTTCGCCCAAGGGGTTTCACCGGCCGCCGTCGCTGTCAGAATCAACAGAGGTACATAGGGGGACGCAGAGGGGCAGGGGGGCCTGTGTCGCTGTCGTGTTCGTGGTGGGCTTCGGGTGAGTACCTCGCACTGGACGGCGCGTCGGTCGTCACGGCGCTGGGCGGGCTGCTGGTCGCGATGGTCGCGGCGACGGTGGCGATCTGGCAGATGCAGCGGGTGCAGAGCCTGGAGCGGGAGAAGATCCGGCTCGAGACGGCGGCCCAGATGCGGCTGAAAGAGCAGGAGTGGGACCACGAACGGCAGTTGACGGAACGTGAACGCCGACGTGAGGCCCGGGAGGCCGAGCAGGAGCAGGAACGGGCGGCGGAACGGGTGGCGGCCCGCCGCAGCACGCTGGAGGCCGGGGCGGCGGCGTACTGCGGACGGCTGGTCCAGGAGCTGTCGACGCTGCGGATCCTGGACATGTCCCGGCCGCTGCGCCTGGAGCGGCTCTACGTCCAGGTGGGAGTGCAGGAGCAGCAGCCGTTGCGGTTCCTTTCGGCGGACGAACTGGAGCGCCAGCTCCACCGCGCCGACTCCGAGCGCCGGTCCTGGCGTACGGAGGCGGAGCGCGCCGAGGCCAGGGCCGCCGCCGAGACCCAGGGGGCCGTCCACACGTACACGCCCGTCGACGCTCTCCAGCGGTACCGGCGCATCGTGGTCGTGGGGGACCCGGGCGCCGGAAAGACGACGATGTTGCGGCACCTGGCGCTCCGCATGGCCACGCAGTCCGAGCGCGAGTCGCTGCCCGTGCTTCCCGCGTACGTCGAGCTGTTCCGGTTCGTCGAGAGCGGTCACGAGTCGTTGCTGGATCATCTCGCCGAGTACTGGGCGGATCAGTACGGCTTCGAGGACGCCCGCGACTACATCGTGGAGAAACTCGCCGACGGCAGCGCCGCGTTGCTGCTGGACGGTCTGGATGAGGTACTCGGCGGGGAGAGCGCGCGGGAGGCGGAGAGCGCCTATCACCGTGTCACCGCCGAACTGGCCCGGCTGGCCACGAGGTTTCCCCGGGCGCCGATCGCCACGACCTGCCGTCGCCAGGGCTGGCGGGGCGGGCTGCCGCAGTTCCAGGTGCTGGAGGCGCTGGACTTCGAATGGCCGCAGATCGAGACCTTCGTCGCCAACTGGTTCGGTCCGGGCGACCGCCGCCGGGCGGGACTGGTCCGTGCCCTGTCGGCGAACGGCCGGCTCCAGACGCTGGCCGCGAACCCGCTGCTGCTCAGCCTGATCGCGATCGTCTACGAACGGGACCTCGAACTGCCCGAGCGGCGGGCCGCGTTGTACCAGCGCTGCGTGGAGGTCCTGCTGCGCGAATGGGACGCCCACCGCAAGATCTCCAGGTACAGCCGTTTCACCACCGACCGCAAACAGGACCTGCTCAAGGAGATCGCCCGCCACTACCACCGGCGCGGCCTGCGCTACTTCCCCGAGGACGACCTCCTCGACCAGATCGCCCGCTTCCTGCCGACCATCGATCTCGCCCCGGAGGACAGCCGCGCGATCCTGGACGAGATCGCCGCCCAGTACGGCCTGCTCAAGCCCCAGGCGCACGGCTGGTACGGCTTCCTCCACCTCACCCTCCAGGAGCACTTCACCGCCGCCGCGCTGCTGGAGCGGGGCGCGGACGGCATCGAGCAGGCGGTGGCGGCGCGCTACGACCCGTGGTGGGAGGAGGTGATCCTGCTGCTGGCGGGATCGCTGCCGGACGCCTCGCCGTTGCTGTCGGGACTGCTGCAACTGGAAGCCGACGAGCCCCGTACGGACGGCCGCGGACTCCTCCTGCTGCCCGACGACGACCTCTTCCACACCGACCTGCTGCTGGCGGCGCGCTGCCTGACCGGGAGCCCGCGCGTGGCCGACGTGGCCCTGCGCCGGGAGATCGTGGCCACGGTCTGGCATCTGCTGGGCGACTCCCTGTACCTGGACGAGAAGCGCCGGGCGGCCGAGGCCCTGGTCGGGGTGGCGCGGTCGGACGAGCAACTGGACGAGGCCATCGCGTACATCTGCGACGACCAGCGCGACGGGGAAGCACGGCTGGCGCTGATCCAGGCGCTGGAGGCGCACGGCGGGCGGCGGGTCGGGGAACGCCTGCTGGGCGCGTTCTCGCTGGGCGGTGTCGATTCCGTGCCGTATCTCCGCGAGGCGCTGATCACGGCCCTGGGCGCCCTGCGGGTGGAGGCCGCCGTACCGGCGCTGCGCGCGGAACTGGAGCGCAGGCTGAGGCATGTGTCGGACGGATCCCGACGCGGTACCTGGTCGGCGGCCAAGAGCATCGCCACGGTCGTTCGGGCGCTGGGCCAGGCCGGCGCGCCCGCCGACGTCTTCCTGCAGGCGCTGGAACGGCGTACGGGCCTGTCGTGGTTCGAGGTCGTCGCGGCGGCGGTGCGGGACGCGCTGAAGGACACCCGGGACCCCGGTACGGCCGCGCGGCTGCTCGATCTCCTCCAGCGGCCGCTCGACGACGAGGACGTGGCCGGAGCGTATCTGGACGCGGCGGGCGAGGCCGGCGTACGAACCCTGCTGAACAGGTTCCGGTCCATGGGCAGCGGCACGGCGTTGCTGAAGGCGGTACGGGACCACATCGCCGAGGGGCACGGGCGCGCCCCGCGGGACGAACTGCTCGCCCTGGTCCGGGACAACACCGTGACGATCCAGGCGCGCTGCCTGGCTCTCGAATGCCTGGACGAGAGCCCGGGCGACCCCGGAGAGCTCGACGGTTTCGTCCGCCACCCCGACGCGAGCCTGCGGGTGGCCGCCTCCGCGACGCTGGCCGCGTGGGGTGTGCCGGTGGGCCTCGACGTCATCCGCACGGCGGTGGTCAACGGCGACGTGGTGTTCTTGGACCGCTGGACCAGTCAGGAGGAGTTGGACGAGACCGTCTCCACCCCGCACCGTCTGGTCTCCGTGCTCGTGCCGTACGGCGTCGCGGGCATCGTCGAGGACCTGCGGGACCGAGTCCATCTGCCCAGCCCCGACGGGGAGAAGGCGCGTGACTGGCTGTACGCCTTCTCCCCCGAGGACGAAGTGGACGACTGCCTGCACCGGCTCAGCAGCGGTGTGCACCTCGGGACCTACGAGATCCCGAACCGCATCCCGTCCTCGCGGGCCGAGGCGGTCTTCCGGTACTTCCAGAGCACCCCGAGCGCGGGATTCGGCACCCTGCGCAGGGACTACGAGAAGCTCCTGACGGCCGCCGCGACCGCCGCCGAAGGCGTCGAGGCGGTCGCCTGGCTGGTCCGCTTCCTGCCCGGCGGCGACCTCGGCAGCATGCACTTCCCCCAGGCCCACCACCATGCCTACGAGGCGAGCCGGCGCGCCCGGGTGCGGGTCCTGCGCGACGGCACCGTGCAGCCCATCTCCGTCATACGGGACGGCCGATCAGCATCACCGGCGCCCCGGCGGCCCGAGTGAGGAACACCGTCGCCTCGTTTCGCCCCTGCGGCTTCACCTTCTTGCGCAGCTCCTCCGGCTCCACCGCCGACCCCCGCTTCTTCACGGTCAGGATCCCGACCTCCCGCTCCCGCAGCAGCGCCTTCAACTTCTTGACGTTGAAGGGGAGGTGGTCGGTGATCTCGTACGGCGTCGCGTACGGGGTCGTGTGCGGATCGTCCGCGGTGATGTACGCGATCGTGGGGTCGATCAGGCCCCCGTCCAGTTCCTCGGCGACCTCGGCGACCAGGTGGGCGCGGATGACGGCGCCGTCGGGCTCGTACAAGTAACGCCCCACCGGGCGGACTCGGGGGTCGGGCAGGCCGCGGCCGAGGAGGGTGCGGGGGCCCGGGAGCAGGGTCGCGCGGACCGTGGCCGGTGCGGTGCCGAACCACAGGACCGCCTCCTTCACGTCCCCGCCGTCCGAGATCCACTCCGCCTCGGCCTCGGCGGGCACGGCCTCGTGGGGGATGCCGGGGGCGACCTTCAGCGCCGCGTGCGGGGACTTCAGGGCCGCCCGGACCGCCCAGGACAGGGGCGGCGAGTAGGCCTCCGGGTCGAAGATCCGGCCCCGGCCGCCGCGTCGCGCCGGGTCGACGAAGACTGCGTCGAAGCCGGCCGTGTCGACCTCCGTGACGTCCGCCTCCCGTACGTCGATCAGGTCCGCGAGGCCCAGGGCCTCGGCGTTGGCGCGGGCCACCGCCGCCGTCGCCGGGTCCCGGTCCACCGCCAGTACCCGGATCCCGGCCCGCGCCAGCGCGATCGCGTCCCCGCCGATCCCGCAGCACAGGTCGGCGACCGACCGCACGCCCAGCTCCGTGAAGCGCCCGGCGCGGTACGCCGCCACGCTCGCCCGGGTCGACTGCTCCACCCCGTTCGGCGTGAAGAACATCCGGTCCGCGTCCTCGGCGCCGAACTTCGCCGCCGCCCGCTGCCGCAGCCGGGCCTGGCCGAGGGCCGCCGAGACCAGGCCGGCCGGGTGGGTGCGGCGCAGCCGGGTGGCGACGGCGAGTTCTTCCGCGGGGGCGGTGCCGCGCACTTCGTCGAGGAGGGCACGGCCCTCGGGGGTGAGGAGGGGGGCGAGGTCGTTCACCGGGTCATTGTGGGCCAGTCGGTGGACGGTGTGTCGCCTGCGGCGGTGTCGGGGCCGGCGACCCGCGGTGAGCTGCGAGGATCCGGCGCCATGGGAACCGTAGGACAAAAGTATAGAAATGGCGCGCTGGTCACTCTGCTGGCGCTGGCCACCCTCGTTTCCGGCTGCGCTCGGCCCGCTGATCCTCCAGGGAAACAGCCCCTCAAGGCACCCCCGCCCGCCCGCGTCGTAGATCTCCAGGCCGCCAAGATCCGCGCCGAGCGGGCCCGGGTCGCGGCCGCCAAGCGCTGGGGGCTGAAGAGGGTGCCACTCATCGCCCCGCCGGCGCCCGCGACGAAGCCCCGTATCACCACCCGCGACGGCTTCGAGGTCGACCGTCACGAGGAGCGCGGGCTGCCGCCGGTCTTCACGACGATCCCGACGACACAGAAGATCGTCTTCCTCACGATCGACGACGGCGCCGAGAAGGACCCCGCGTTCCTGCGGATGATGAGCGAGCTGAAGGTCCCGTACACCGCCTTCCTCAGCGACTACCTGGTCAAGGAGGACTACGGGTACTTCGGGAAGATGCGGGACCGGGGGGTCGTACTGAACAACCACACCCTCCACCACCCCTATCTGCCGGGACTGTCGTACCGGCGCCAGAAGCGCGAGATCTGCGGCATGCAGGACGTCATCGAGAAGCACTACGGCGAGCGGCCCCGGCTCTTCCGGCCGCCGTACGGCAACTACGACGAGGACAGCCTGCGCGCCGCGAAGTCGTGCGGGATCCGGTACGCGCCGCTGTGGAACGAGGAGGTCTTCGTCGACCACTGGGAGTACCGCGAGTGGGACCGGAGGATCCACCCGGGCGACATCGTCCTCAGCCACTTCCGCGGGCGCGAGGACTGGAAGGGCACGATGCCCGACATGGTCCGCCGCTTCCTGGACAAGGTCACGGCCGAGGGGTACGCGGTGGCCCGGCTTGAGGACTACCTGTGAGGTCGCGCGGAGTGGTCGCCGCGGTGCTTGCGGGGTTCTTGCTCGCCGGGTGCGCGCAGTCCGTCGACCCCATCGAGCGGCTGGGCATGAAGGCGGCGCAGCGCGTCGGGTCGTACGGGCCCGCGGGCCGAGCGGCGACCCTGCCCGTGGTGCGGCGGGTCGCCACCACCGACAAGGTCGTCTTCCTGACCTACGACGACGGCGCCGAACGGGACCCGCGCTTCGTCGACCTGGTCCGCGAGCGGCGGCTGCCGGTCAGCATGTTCCTCACGGACAGCGTGGTCGGCCCCGGGTACGGCCACTTCGCGCGCCTCCTCTCGGTCGGCGCGAGCATCCAGAACCACACGCTCGACCACCCCGCCCTGCGCGGCCTGCCGTACGCCGGACAGCGCGCCGAGATCTGCGGCCAGCAGGAGAAGGTGCGGTCCCGGTTCGGGGTCCGGCCGACGCTGTTCCGGCCGCCGTACGGCACGTACGACCGCACGACGCTCCGCGCGGCGGCCGACTGCGGGCTCACGGCGGTCGTGCTGTGGAACGTGTCGATGGCGGGCGCCGAGCCCTCCGCCGGGCTGCGGGCGGGCGACATCGTGTCGCTGCCGTCGGGGGAGACGTCCGGGGAGTCGCCGGGACCGACGCTGACCGAGCGCACGACGCGGCTGCTGGAGGAGATCCGGAAGCGGGGGCTGCGGGTGGGGCGACTGGAGGAGTACCTCGGGAAAACCGGGCGCCGCGCCGCACTCGATTAGCAGTCCGCTTGACCGAGTGCTAATCACGGTCATAGTCTCGGGTCTGGCACTCCCCCCTGGAGAGTGCCAACACAGCGACGGGCAGGTCCGGCACCCGCGACGACGGATCCACCTGGTCGCCACCTCAGACAGTTAACCCCGTGAGATCTCCGAAGGGGGAGGTCGGATCGTGACGACCGCCAGCTCCAAGGTTGCCATCAAGCCGCTCGAGGACCGCATCGTGGTCCAGCCGCTCGACGCCGAGCAGACCACGGCCTCTGGCCTGGTCATCCCGGACACCGCGAAGGAGAAGCCCCAGGAGGGCGTCATCCTCGCCGTCGGTCCGGGCCGCTTCGAGAACGGCGAGCGCCTGCCGCTCGACGTGAAGGTCGGCGACATCGTGCTGTACAGCAAGTACGGCGGCACCGAGGTGAAGTACAACGGCGAGGAGTACCTCGTCCTCTCGTCCCGCGACGTGCTCGCGGTCATCGAGAAGTAATTCACCGCTTTTTGCTTGTGAGCTGCGCCCCGGGCCCCCGCCACCATATGAAGCCGGGCGTCTGGGGCGCAGTTCGTTTCTCCCACGTTTTCCGAGAGGGCTGAACCGCTCCCATGGCGAAGATCCTGAAGTTCGACGAGGACGCCCGTCGCGCCCTCGAGCGCGGCGTCAACAAGCTTGCCGACACGGTCAAGGTGACGATCGGCCCCAAGGGCCGCAACGTCGTCATCGACAAGAAGTTCGGCGCCCCCACCATCACCAACGACGGTGTCACGATCGCCCGTGAGGTCGAGATCGAGGACCCGTACGAGAACCTCGGCGCGCAGCTGGTGAAGGAGGTGGCGACCAAGACCAACGACATCGCGGGCGACGGTACGACCACCGCCACCGTGCTCGCCCAGGCGCTGGTCCGCGAGGGCCTGAAGAACGTCGCCGCGGGTGCCTCCCCGGCGCTGCTGAAGAAGGGCATCGACGCGGCCGTGGCCGCGGTCTCCGAGGACCTCCTCGCGACCGCCCGCCCGATCGACGAGAAGTCCGACATCGCCGCCGTCGCCGCGCTGTCCGCCCAGGACCAGCAGGTCGGCGAGCTCATCGCCGAGGCGATGGACAAGGTCGGCAAGGACGGTGTCATCACCGTCGAGGAGTCCAACACCTTCGGTCTGGAGCTGGACTTCACCGAGGGCATGGCCTTCGACAAGGGCTACCTGTCGCCGTACTTCGTGACGGACCAGGAGCGCATGGAGGCGGTCCTGGAGGACCCCTACATCCTCATCAACCAGGGCAAGATCTCCTCGATCCAGGACCTGCTGCCGCTCCTTGAGAAGGTCATCCAGTCGGGTGGCTCCAAGCCGCTGCTGATCATCGCCGAGGACGTCGACGGCGAGGCCCTGTCGACCCTGGTCGTCAACAAGATCCGCGGCACCTTCAACGCGGTCGCGGTCAAGGCCCCCGGCTTCGGCGACCGCCGCAAGGCGATGCTGCAGGACCTCGCGGTCCTCACCGGCGCCACGGTCATCTCCGAGGAGGTCGGCCTCAAGCTCGACCAGGCCGGCCTGGACGTGCTCGGCACCGCCCGCCGCGTCACCGTCACCAAGGACGACACCACGGTCGTCGACGGTGCCGGCGACTCCGCGGACGTCACGGGCCGCGTCGCCCAGATCAAGGCCGAGATCGAGAACACCGACTCCGACTGGGACCGCGAGAAGCTCCAGGAGCGCCTCGCGAAGCTGGCCGGCGGCGTGTGCGTGATCAAGGTCGGCGCCGCCACCGAGGTGGAGCTGAAGGAGAAGAAGCACCGTCTGGAGGACGCCATCTCCGCGACCCGCGCCGCGGTCGAGGAGGGCATCGTCTCCGGTGGTGGCTCCGCGCTCGTCCACGCCGCGAAGGTCCTTGAGGGCGGTCTGGGCAAGACCGGCGACGAGGCCACCGGTGTCGCCGTCGTCCGCCGCGCCGTCGTCGAGCCGCTGCGCTGGATCGCCGAGAACGCGGGCCTCGAGGGCTACGTCATCACCTCCAAGGTCGCCGAGCTCGACAAGGGCCAGGGCTTCAACGCCGCGACCGGCGAGTACGGCGACCTGGTCAAGGCCGGCGTCATCGACCCGGTCAAGGTCACCCGCTCCGCCCTGGAGAACGCCGCCTCCATCGCCTCCCTCCTCCTGACGACCGAGACCCTGGTCGTCGAGAAGAAGGAAGAGGAGGAGCCGGCGGCCGCGGGCCACGGCCACGGGCACGCCCACTGACGTACGTCAGCACGGAGGCCCGGCACCTTGAAGGTGCCGGGCCTCTTCGCATGCTCGGCGGCCCACGTCAGTTGATGATCTCGGCGCGGTCGTCCTGGCGGATCGCGGCCAGCCGGTCCCGCCACATCCGCAGCGCCTCGGGTGTCTGCCGCGTCCAGTCGGTGACCTCGCCGACGATCCGGAGCGGGTCCCTGCTGCGATAGGAACGGGTGGGATTGCCGGGGAACTTCTTGTCGGTGACGTTCGGGTCGTTCTCGAACTCCCCCGTCGGTTCGACGACATACACGCGCGGGGCCCCGTCACCGGCGGCGAGCTCGGCGGCGAGTCCCGCGCCGTCCCGCAACGCGGTGAAGTAGATGTGGTTCATCACGATCTCGGGCCGGTAGTTGGAGCGGAAACCGGCGGTGAGGTGCTCCCCGACCCGCAGTTCGGCCTTCGTACCGTGGAAGAACGGCCCCTCGTCCAACACCTCGTCCATCGGCGCAGGTTACCAAGCGCGCCCGGCGTACAGGCCGGAACCGCGGCTCCCCCTCACTGCGGCCCGTACTTCCGCCCCGTCCTGGACGAGATCCCGCCCAGCAGCCCGCGCGGCGCCACCTTCACCAGCCCCATCAGCGTCTTGTAGCGGGGGTCGGGGATCGACAGGGACTTGCCCCGGGAAAGGTCGTGCAGCGCGGCCGCCACCAGCTTGTCCGCGTCCAGCCACATCCAGTTCGGGATGTTGTCCGTGCCCATCCCGGCCCGCTGGTGGAACTCCGTGCGCACGAACCCGGGGCACAGCGCCATCAGCCGCACCCCGCTGCCGGCCAGATCCCGCGCCGCCCCCTGCGTGAACTGCACGACCCACGCCTTGGACGCCCCGTACGTGCCGCGCGGCACGAACGCCGCCACCGACGCGACGTTCACCACGCCACCCCGGCCCCGCTCCCGCATCGCCTCCGTCGCCGCCGACGTCAGCCGCAGCACCGCCTCGCAGTGCACCTTGAGCATCTTCAGCTCGTCGGCCATGGAGACGTCGAGATAGGCGCCCTTGTTCCCGAAGCCGGCGTTGTTGACCAGCAGGTCGACGGCGTTCTTACGGTCGGACAGACGCTCCGCCACCGTCTCGATCCCGGCGTCCTCGGCGAGGTCGGCCCTCAGCACCTCCGCCTCGATGCCGTGCCGGTCGTGCAGCTCGGTCGCCTGTTCGCGCAGCCGCTTGGTGTCGCGGGCCACCAGGACCAGGTCGTGCCCGTCCGCCGCCAGCCGCCGTGCGAACGCGGCACCGATGCCCGCGGTCGAACCCGTAATCAATGCCGTTGTCATGGCGCCAGGTTAATGACCTGGACCGAATGCGTCCGGTTGCTGTGCGTGCGCTGTAGAGGAGGGACACCGGCCCAAGGCGCGACGCTCGATCCGCCGCCGTACCAAAGACACGCTTATCCTCGGACCGTGATCGAGGCCCGCCATCTCCGTGTCCTGCGCGCCGTCGCCGCCACCGGCTCCTTCTCCGCCGCGGGACGCGAACTGGGCTGCACCCAGCCCGCCGTCAGCCAGCAGATGAAGGCCCTGGAGGCGTCCGTGGGCACGCCGTTGGTCGTCCGCAACGGCCGCGAGATGCGGTTGACGCAGGCGGGTACGGCCCTGGTGCGGCACGCCGCCGGGATCCTCGCCGGGCTCACGGCCGCGGAGGAGGAGGTCGCCGCCATCGCGGGCCTGCGCGCCGGGCGCGTGCGGCTCGTCTCCTTCCCGAGCGGCACCTCCACCCTCGTCCCCACCGCCCTCGCCGCCCTGCGCGCCGCCCACCCCGGCACCCGGGTCTCCCTGGAGGAGGCCGAGCCGCCGCACTCCGTCGGCCTGCTGCGCGAGGGCGACTGCGACATCGCGCTCGCCTTCCGCTACGAGGGGGCGGCCCAGGAAGAGGACTGGGACGACCTCGTCGTACGGCCCCTGCTCACCGACCGGCTCGTCGCCCTCGTACCGGAGCGGCACCGGCTCGCGCGCGCCGGGTCCGTGGCCATCGGGGAGCTCGCGCGGGAGTCCTGGATCGCCGGATGCCCGCGCTGCCGGGGCCAGTTGGTCGAGGTGTGCGAGGGCGCCGGCTTCACGCCCCGCATCGACTTCGCGACCGACGACTACCCGGCGGTCGTCGGCCTGGTGGGCGCGGGACTGGGGGTCGCCGTACTGCCGCAGCTCGCGATCGAGTCCGTACGGCCACGGGGTGCGCGCACGGTGACGCTGGAGCCGGCGGTCCGGCGCGAGATCGTCGCGCTCACCCTGCCCGACCTGGCGCGGGTGCCGGCGGTCGCGGCGACGCTGGAGCAGCTGGCGGCCGTGAGCGAGCGGGCCCGTAAGTGAAGGAAGGGCACGCGCGTGCGTGCCCTTTCGAAGAAACGTTCCTTCAGTTGTTCGAAACGCCGCTCCCGACAGGCGACGGCGCCGACACCAGCCGGTGCCGTGCGCGCCCCATGAGCTCCTCGCGCTCGTCCTCGGTCAGTCCGCCCCACACGCCGTACGGCTCTCTCACCGCCAGCGCGTGCGCCGCGCACTGCGCGCGCACCGGGCACCTCATGCAGACCTCCTTGGCCGAGTTCTCGCGAGCGCTCCTGGCCGCTCCGCGCTCGCCCTCCGGATGGAAGAAGAGCGAGCTGTCCACCCCGCGACAGGCAGCGAGCAGCTGCCAGTCCCACAGGTCCGCGTTCGGTCCGGGAAGGCGGGAGAAATCTGCCATTGCGTGACCCCTTGTAGCCGTTCTGGGCGGATACGGTGTCCACGACCGTACATCTACGATCTAAGGAGATGAAAATATGACTCATTGCGAATCTAGCCTCAGACACAGGTAAATGGGAAGAAAAGGGTCTGAATGGGGCATGGGTTGTGATGAAACGTTGTGGGTCCGTCGCGCATGTCTGCACCGTGTCCACGCCCTCACGTAGAGTGCCGAAGACAGTGCACAGCCCCGTAACTCTTTCGGGTGACCGTCGTTGAGAGTGCGGAGGCGGTTGAAAACACAAGTGCTCGGGCAGGCGTCCGAGACGGTCGACCGCACAGGTGACGATTTCGTACCAGCCTGGAGGCTCAAGGTGACGTGCATCAGCTGCGGAGGGCGGCCATGACATCCGTCCTCGTCTGCGACGACTCCCCGCTCGCCCGAGAGGCGCTCCGCCGCGCGGTCGCGACCGTGCCCGGCGTCGAGCGCGTGACGACCGCGGCCAACGGCGAGGAAGTCCTCCGCCGCTGGGGCGCGGACCGTTCGGACCTGATTCTGATGGACGTACGCATGCCCGGTCTGGGCGGCGTCGAGACCGTGCGGCGGCTGCTGTCCGCCGACCCCGGTGCGCGGATCATCATGCTCACGGTCGCGGAAGACCTCGACGGCGTCGCCCTCGCGGTGGCCGCCGGTGCGCGGGGCTATCTGCACAAGGACGCCTCGCGGGCCGAGCTCCGGGCGACTGTCACGCAGGCTCTCGCCGACCCGACCTGGCGGCTCGCCCCGCGTCGGCTGCGGTCCGCCGAAATGGGAGCGGCTCCTACGCTCACGGCGCGTGAGATCCAGGTGCTCGAAGGGATGAGCCACGGGCGGTCCAACGCGGAGATCGGGCGGGAACTGTTCCTGTCCGAGGACACCGTCAAGACGCACGCACGGAGGCTGTTCAAGAAGCTCGGGGCCTCGGACCGGGCGCACGCCGTGGCGCTCGGGTTCCGGTGGGGACTGGTTCGCTAAGAGCTCGGTCCTTCAGCGCCATTGCTGTGTGCGGGTTGTTCGTGGCTGGTCGCGCCCGCGCGGCGGAGCCGCACATTGATGCAGCCCCGCGCCCCTTCCGGGGCGCGGGTGCTTGTTTCGGCGCTGATGCCGCATCCTTGGTGGTGTGGAGTCTCTCGGGGACGGATCGGTCGAGCGGAAGGGGAGGGCGCAGGGGATGGGTTCCGGCGCACCTGCTCATAACGCTTCGGTGCACAACAACCAGCGCGATGCCACGGATCCAACGACGCCAGGGCACCATGGACCGATGCGCGACGACGAGGCTGCCCATCCCCATGGGGCGATCGGTGCGCTCGTCCACAGCGCGGTGGAAGGGGACGAGCAGGCCACGCACGACCTGCTCGCCCATGTCCACCCCCTGGCCCTGCGCTACTGCCGCACCCGGCTGTCCCGTCTCCCGGGCGACGCCCGGCACTTCGTGGAGGACCTCGCGCAGGAGGTCTGCGTAGCCGTCCTCCTCGCCCTGCCGCGCTACCGCGACACCGGGCGCCCCTTCGAGGCGTTCGTCTTCGCCATCGCCGCGCACAAGGTCGCCGACCTCCAGCGGGCCGCCATGCGGCACCCCGGTTCTACGGCGGTCCCGTCCGACGAGATGCCCGAGCGCCCGGACGACTCCCTCGGCCCCGAGGAGCGGGCCCTGCTCAGCAGTGACGCCGAATGGGCCAAGAAGCTGCTGGCCAACCTCCCCGAGAACCAGCGCGAGCTGCTGCTGCTGCGGATCGCCGTGGGGTTGACGGCGGAGGAGACGGGTCAGATGTTGGGAATGTCACCCGGTGCGGTCCGTGTGGCGCAGCACCGGGCGCTGAGCAGGCTGCGGGCGCTGGCCGAGCAATAGGGCGCGCAGGCGGGGCCCACTGGACGGGGCGCGCTCCTGAACGGGCGGCGCGCCGCTTCCGTACGAACATACGAAGCCCGGAGCGGGTCCGAGCCGTGGAATCGGTGGAATTTGCCACCCTTGCTTCCCGTTAGCATGGACATCCGCACCGATCAAGGCCATTGGGGAAGGTGTCATGACTGCAAACGTCGACGGAGTGCCCGGTAAATTCGCGACGCTCGGGCTGACCTACGACGACGTGCTGCTGCTGCCGGGAGCGTCCGAGGTGCTCCCCAACGCGGTCGACACCTCGTCCCGCATCTCCCGCAACGTCCGGGTCAACATTCCCCTGCTGTCCGCCGCCATGGACAAGGTCACCGAGTCCCGCATGGCGATCGCGATGGCCCGCCTCGGCGGCGTCGGTGTGCTGCACCGCAACCTCTCCGTCGAGGACCAGGTCAACCAGGTCGACCTCGTGAAGCGGTCCGAGTCCGGCATGGTCACCGACCCGATCACCGTGCACCCTGAGGCCACGCTCGCCGAGGCCGACGCCCTGTGCGCGAAGTTCCGCATCAGCGGTGTCCCGGTCACCGACCCGGCCGGCAAGCTCCTCGGCATCGTCACCAACCGCGACATGGCCTTCGAGTCGGACCGCAGCCGCCAGGTGCGCGAGGTCATGACGCCGATGCCGCTGGTCACCGGCCAGGTCGGCATCTCCGGCACCGACGCCATGGAGCTGCTGCGCCGGCACAAGATCGAGAAGCTGCCGCTGGTCGACGACTCCGGTGTCCTCAAGGGCCTGATCACCGTCAAGGACTTCGTCAAGGCGGAGAAGTACCCGAATGCCGCCAAGGACGCCGAGGGCCGGCTCCTCGTCGGTGCCGCCGTCGGCGCCAGCCCCGAGGCCCTGGAGCGCGCCCAGGCGCTCGCCGAGGCCGGAGTGGACTTCCTGGTCGTCGACACCTCGCACGGCCACAACAGCAACGCGCTGAGCTGGATGGCGAAGATCAAGTCCAGCGTCGGCGTCGACGTGATCGGCGGCAATGTCGCCACCCGCGACGGCGCCCAGGCCCTCATCGACGCCGGTGTCGACGGCATCAAGGTCGGCGTCGGACCGGGCTCCATCTGTACGACCCGTGTCGTCGCCGGTATCGGCGTCCCGCAGGTCACCGCGATCTACGAGGCCTCCCTCGCCGCCCGCCCGGCTGGCATCCCGCTCATCGGCGACGGCGGCCTCCAGTACTCCGGCGACATCGGCAAGGCGCTCGCCGCCGGTGCCGACACCGTGATGCTGGGCTCGCTGCTGGCCGGCTGCGAGGAGTCGCCCGGCGAGCTGCAGTTCATCAACGGCAAGCAGTTCAAGTCGTACCGCGGCATGGGCTCGCTGGGTGCCATGCAGTCGCGCGGGCAGGCGAAGTCGTACTCCAAGGACCGCTACTTCCAGGCCGAGGTCGGCTCCGACGACAAGCTCGTGCCCGAGGGCATCGAGGGCCAGGTGCCCTACCGCGGCCCGCTCTCCAGCGTCCTGCACCAACTCACTGGCCGCGCTCACAGCCCGAGCCGG